>JARIAS010000060.1 GCA_029257745.1 Candidatus Cryptobacteroides sp.
CAGTACCTACTGATGTCCAAAATAAATTATTAGCAGAATACATGGCTAATGAAGAAAAAGAGGACTAGTACCTAAACTATTTTACAATAGAATATAGCAAAACAATTTAATATATTATAAAAACAGGGTTAAGATAAAACAATCTTAATCCTGTTTTTTATCAAAGATGATATATGTCAATAAAAAATTAACTTTTAGATTCTTTTTTCAAAAAAATCACTATTGCAAATAATAGCAAGACATACATAAGTATTGAAGCACAGCGAGATAAGCCTATACCTAGATCATATGAATGAGACTTAAAGACAAAGCTTAAGCTATGCTCTCCCTTAGGCAGATTTACTCCCCTTAATATCCAATTGAGCCTAAATAAATCCAGCTCTTTATCCCCATCAAGATAAACTTTCCAAGCATTAGGATAATAAATTTCTGAAAATACCGCTGTTCTATCACTCTCTAGATTAAAATGATACTCAAGCCTATTAGGTGTATATGAATCTAGTACTATGCTATCCTGTGCCGATGACTTTACATCTTTAAGACAATATTGTGAAAAATCCTTAGCAACAACAGCCTGAGTAGAAAGATCAGCCCCGGAAAGCAGGGCTATCTCCTCACGAGGATTATTTGCAACTAGGTAATCCTCTACAAACCAAGCATTTCCAAAGGCCTTAGCATTTGTCATAGCATAGCTGTCCCCCAATATAATATACTTTGTATTCAGCATATTTAAGATCTGATAACTAGACATATCCAAGGCTTTCTTTGCCTTAATATCTGATATTAATTTAGAAATCTCATCAGATATATAGTACTCAATTAAATCCTGATACCTCTGCATTTTTACAGGACTATATCCACCTATACTCTTATGATAAAAACTTGTCTGCGAATCATTAAAGACATCTCTTGTCAAATCTAAGACTCTATAATCCAAACTCTTATCCTCAAGTATACTCTTATCCACCTCCCTAAGAGGCGTAATCTTATTAAAACTACGCTCTGCAATAAAATGATCTGAGTTTAAATATCTTTTCCCAACAAGTGCTAGATTAGCAAAGATTAATAGAGCTAAAGCACTTAATATAATATATTTACGTTTTATACTATCTTCCTTTATAACGGCCTTATGTAATATAAATACCAAGAAAGCTGATAATAATATAAGAATAACAGATATAAGACTATCTTTAAATAGTAAATCTTTTCTATCCTGTATCAATGCTGCCCTAAAAAAATCTGGAATAGAAGCATCTGAATGCGAGCTAAAAGAAGCAAAGAAAATCATAGAGAGATATGCCAGAGCTATTAAAGATATGGATATAGCTAAAGATTTAAACAGCTTTTTCTTAAAAAAATTATCCTCATATTTTTCCTTAAGTATACTATTTAGTCCAATAAGACCCATAAGGGGAACAGTAATCTGCAATATAGTAAGAGACATAGATACTGTCCTAAACTTATTGTATAAAGGCAGATATTTAAAGACTAGCTCTGTAAATATCATAAAATGAGAACCCAGAGCAAGTAATATTGCTAATATACTAGCTATCAATAAGTAATATTTTTCAAAGCCCTTATATAAGCCCCATGCGAGTATAAATAGGAAAAGACTTATAGCCCCTATATACATTGGCCCTGCTGTAAATGGCTGAGGTCCCCAATATAGAGGCAGGGACTTTGCCAACTGGGCAGCAGAACGTCTATCTCCTCCCTCTCTTATATAAGCCTGCACTGTATTTGAGTCCATGGATAATTCACTTGCTGAAGCTCCACCATTATAATTAGCTATAAATAGATTAGGAATTTCCTCCCATGAATAAGACCAGGCAGTAGCATAATTTATATCTAAGCCATCCTTCTTTTTACCATCTTCACTAGCCAGTTCAGAACCTCCCCTCATAGTCTGATGAGAATATTCGTAGGTAGGTAACATATTATTGGCATTTGTTGCAATGGCAAGAAGCCCCATAATAAACAGTAAGCTAGAAACAAGGCTAAACCTTATTAGTAATTGCTTTTTATTTTTTTGAAAAAGTATCCATATAAACATGCTTGCTACATAGACAAACATAATAATGGCTAAATAATAAGAAATCTGTATATGATTGGCTTTCAGTTCAAAGCTACTTGCAAAGGCAAATAATACAGATGCAAATAATACTTTTGGTAAAATAGCTTTTATATCATTTGCTATCGTCTGCCCTATACTTTCACGAATAATCTGCCTGTAAGCATATGTGCATGCAGCCAAGACCCATGGTGCAAAGGCTATTGCTAGCATCTTGGTATTATGCCCCACCTGTATTATCTGCATATTATATGAACAAAAAGTAATGGCTATCGCTCCTATAATAGCAACAAGAAAATCCAAGCCAAAGGCCAGACATAGCAAGAAAGCTCCTAATAAAGATATAAAAAGGTAACTAGCAGGCCTTGCACCCCATTGTAAAGCTCTAAATAAGGGCAGGGTATAATCTCCCTTATGATTGCCTGTAATCATTATTGTTGGCATTCCTCCAAACATAGAATTAGTCCAAGTTGCGGGCTCATCAGAATGAGTAGCATTCCACAAATCTGCTTCTCTAGACATACCCCTAAAACCTCGTATATCACCCTGATCAACGACTTTTCCACTCAAGACTTGAGGTACATAGCCATAAGACAAGATTAGAAACAAAATAATAGCAATGACTGCATATAAGAGCTTTTTAATAACTGTATTCTTCATATTATAAGACTATTCGTAATTTTATTCTTTAAGATTGTTGTATAAGACTATCCATAAGTTCTACCATCTTCTTTGTAAGATTTTTTCTAGAAAAAGCACTTACATCTCTCTTTCTTTCAACACTTTCAAAGCCATTAAATTCATTAAAACATTTATCTATAAAGTCCCTAATACCCTGTTTATCATCCCAATCAAAAACCTTTCCTGCTCCTTGTTCATCAAGTAGCCCCGACATTGCACTGTCTTTCATCCCTATACCTAGTATAGGCTTAGATGAAGCCAGATACTCAAAGAGTTTTCCAGGCAATATAGCCCTAGTTTCAGGCTCCTGCCTTACAGGAAGTATGAGCATAGAGGCATTTTTCAGCTCCCTTATAGCAAACTTGTGTTTTTGATAACCAAGATTTACTACATATTGTCCCAAGTTCTTTGACTCCAAATAATCCAATACTTCCTTGTCCGTATTACCTACAAGCCTAATTCTTAGCAATCTTGCAAAAAGGCTATCTTCCTGCAATTTTTCTGCTATTATATCCCATAAAACTTTAGGATTGCCATTACTTACAAGCAGACCTGTATGGCAAATATTAAAATAGGCATCTTCCTCAACAAGCTGAGCAAAGTCTTCTTCATCATAACCATTTGTAATTAGATGCACAGGTGTATCTGTCATCTTCTGAAAATCAGCCTGCACAAAGGGCGAGACAGCAACAACTGCACTTGCACTATCAAGTACGGACTTTTCTAATTTATGATAAATTTTCTCTACAAAAGGTAGTAAAGGAAGGTGTTTAAAATAAAAAATCTTTGTCCATGGATCTCTAAAATCAGCTATCCACGGTATATTGAACTTTTTAGACAAACTCTTTGCTATAAGATGCATAGAATGTGGCGGACCTGTGCTCACTATTATATCTATCTTATTCTCTTTTAAATATTTAGATAAATAAGATACTGAAGGTAGATACCAAGTTATACGAGGATCCGGGATAAAAAGATTGGCCCTTATAGACAGAAATAGTCTTTCTTTCCAAGTTTTCTTCCCACCTGTTATAGGATTAATCTGCTTATCGGAAGGTCTGCGTGATACCAGCCTATTATATATGCCATAAGGCTCAATAATAGCTTTCTTAATCACCTCAACATTAGATGGGACTTCTGCCTCCAGACTAGGATCAATACTCGTAAAGCTAGGATTGGAAGGTGTATACACAACAGCTTTCCATGAAAACTGATGAAGATATTTTGCAAATTTTACCCATCTCTGAACACCTGAACCCCCTGAAGGTGGCCAATAATATGATATTATCAGAACTTTTTTATCCATCACTAAGCATTTAACGACTATGCAATCTTCAAAAGTACAAAATTATTTTCTTAATTTTGCAGTAATAAGCATTGTATAAAATAAAAGATTATGGCAAAAGAAGATACTCCAATGATGAAACACTTTTTTTCAGTAAAGGCTCAATATCCTGAGGCTATTTTACTGTATCGTGTAGGAGATTTCTATGAAACATATTCTGATGATGCCATAATAGCAAGTAAGGTACTGGGCATAGTGCAGACAAAAAGGTCTAATGGCAATAATACAGGCATCCCTATGGCAGGATTTCCACATCATGCCATCGAAAGCTACCTGCCAAGACTAGTAAAAGCAGGCTACAAAGTAGCAGTATGCGACCAAGTCGAAAATCCTGCCCTCGCAGGGAAAAAACTTGTACAAAGAGAGGTTACAGAGTTGGTAACTCCCGGTGTAGCATTTAGTGAGCAGCTACTTGAACAAAAAGAGCATAACTACCTTGCCTGTATTTTCTCCATAGAAAAGAACTTTGGAGCAGCCTTTCTCGACGTATCTACCGGTAGTTTTCAGATTACTCAAGGCTCTTTTGATTATATAAACAATATTCTATCTGCACTTAAGCCAAAAGAGATTGTAATACCTAGAGAGTTAAAGAAAAGCTATCAAAGCCTATTTGGCGACAAGTATTACTACTCGACTCTAGACCAATGGTGCTTTGTTCAAGATGCTGCTGAAGACAAATTAAAGAAACAGCTAAATATTGATTCTTTAAAAGCTTATGCCATAGAAAAATATCCTCTGGGCATATCTGCGGCGGGTGCTATACTTGTATATCTCGAACAGACACAACATTCAGGATTAAAAAACATTTGTGCGATATCCCGTATTGACGAGGGAAGATTTGTATGGATGGATAAGTTTACCATGAAAAATCTTGAGCTTTTCTCCTCAAATGACAATGGCACTGCCCTAATAAATATTATAGACAGGTGCTCTAGTCCTATGGGAGCAAGAATGTTAAGACAATGGTTAGCCCTTCCTCTTATAGATATTGAAGAGATTGCCTTCAGACACAATTTGGTAGAGAATTTCTACAATAATCAAGACAATAGAATTGAGCTCCAAAAGCTACTCTCTTCTATGGGGGATTTGGAAAGAATAATATCAAGGGTAGCAACAGCTAGAATAAATCCTAAAGAGCTATTGCAACTAGCCAGAGGCTTATCCTTAATACCCCAGATAATAGATCTATGTAAACAAAGCAATAGCCCAAGCATAGATAAACTACTTGCTAAGATAGTTGATTGTAATGATTTGGTAAACAATATATTAAAAAGCATAGACCCTGATACTGCTATAAGTATAGGAAAAGGAAAGGTTATTGCTTCTGCTATAAATACTGAGCTTGATGAGCTACGCTCTCTAGCAAATGGAGGCAAGGCTTATCTAAACGAGTTACAAGCAAGAGAAAGTGAAAGGACTGGTATATCTTCTCTCAAAATAGGATATAACAATGTCTTTGGTTATTATCTAGAGGTACGAAATACACACAAAGATAATGTCCCTGAAGAATGGATTAGAAAGCAAACACTAGTCAATGCAGAAAGATATATAACAGCTGAGCTTAAAGAATATGAAGATAAAATATTAGGTGCTGAAGAAAAAATATATCAAATAGAAGCTGAAATATACAATGCTCTCATACAATACGCACAGGGCTATATATCTACTATCCAGACAAATACCAAAATACTTGCTGAATTAGATATAGTACTTGGTTTTGCAGAACTGGCTCAAAGCAACAACTATACTCGCCCAATAATGAATGAGGGCTATGGACTTGAACTAATAGAGTCACGCCACCCTGTCATAGAGACCCTAATGAAGGCAGGTGAGGAATATATTGCCAACGATATTATCTTAGATAAAGATAATGAGCAAATTATAATTCTTACAGGACCAAATATGGCTGGTAAATCTGCACTGCTTAGACAGTCTGCACTGATTATAATACTTGCACAAATAGGCTCTTTTGTACCTGCTAAAAAGGCTACAATAGGCTATTTTGATAAGATATTTACAAGGGTGGGAGCATCTGATAATATCTCCAAAGGGGAATCTACCTTTATGGTAGAAATGCTTGAAAGCTCCATGATTTTGCACAATCTATCGCAACGCTCACTTGTGCTATTAGATGAAATAGGCAGGGGGACTTCCACTTATGATGGAATGTCAATAGCAAAGGCCATAGTAGAATATATTCACAACTATGGGAAAGGTGCAAAAACTCTATTTGCAACCCACTATCACGAGTTAAATGAGCTTGAAAATCAATATGATAGAATACATAATTATCATATAGCTGTAAAAGAAATGGACAAGAAGGTAATTTTTCTAAGAAAATTACTTAAAGGAGGCACTGCTCATAGTTTTGGTATACACGTTGCGAGAATGGCAGGTATGCCAAAAGAAGTGTTAAAGGCTGCTGAAGAAAATCTGAAGCAACTTGAACAAGCTCATAGTCAGATAAATCTGTATGGCGATAAGATAAGCTCATCAAGAGATAATAAGTCTGGAACTAACACAGATTTTGTCAGGGATAAGGATAAAAAGAAAAACACTAAAGAGGAGAATAATATACAACTATCTCTATTTCAACTTGATGACCCTACACTTTCTTCATTAAAAGAAAGACTAAGGAAGGTGGATATTAACCAAATCAATCCTCTTCAAGCCTTTGACCTTATAAGAGAGATGAGAAAAGAACTAGGTATGGATTAAATCTTAGATAAAATCTTATATTGAAAATCAAGCTTCTCTTTATCACTATGATAAATTGGCGATTGCCATGATAAACTCCACTTATCTTCTTCAATGACAGGGAAAAAGGCATCTGCATCCTCTACTACCTTATATACAGATGTTAAATAAATCTTATCTATCAAGGGCATGGCTTCAGCATAAGTTGCTGCACCACCTATTACAAAGATTTTATCTTCACCCTCACACAAATCAAAGGCCTCTTGAAGTGATGATACAATTTCTATCCCCTGAGGTGGATTATCCCACTGCCTTTTTGATATGACTATATTTCTCCTTTTAGGCAATGCCCTACCTATCGAATAAAAAGTTCTATACCCCATTATTACAGGATAATTTAGGGTAACTTGCTTAAAATACTTCAAGTCCTCAGATATATGCCACAGCAACTGGTTATTCTTACCTATTGCCCAATTATCTGAAACAGCTACTATACTTATCTTTTCCATTATCTATCAAGGACTTATACTGCAACATCTGCCTTAATAGCCGACTCTGGATTATATCCTTCTAGAACAAAATCCTCATACTTAAAATCAAAGATGCTTTTAACCTCTGGATTAAGTTTCATCTTAGGCAATGCCTTAGGCTTACGGCTCAACTGTAAGGCTACCTGCTCCATATGATTGAGATAAAGATGTGTATCACCTGTCGTATGTACAAAATCTCCCGCTTCTAAACCACAGACCTGTGCAATCATCATAGTAAGCAGTGCGTAAGAAGCTATATTAAAAGGTACTCCTAAGAACACATCTGCACTACGCTGATATAATTGACAAGAAAGCCTGCCATCTGCTACATAAAATTGAAATAAACAATGACAAGGAGGCAATGCCATCTTATCAACATCAGCAGGGTTCCAAGCACTAACAAGTAATCTACGAGAATTCGGATTGTTTTTAATCTGCTCTATCAGATTTGATAGTTGATCAACAGCCTGACCATTAGGGCTTTTCCATGAACGCCATTGAGCCCCATAAACAGGGCCTAAATCGCCATTTTCATCTGCCCATTCATTCCATATAGTAACATTCTTATCAAGGAGATACTTGATATTAGTATCTCCTTTGATAAACCAAAGTAATTCGTATATTATAGATTTAAGATGCACTTTCTTTGTCGTCAGTAAGGGGAAACCCTCAGATAAATCATATCTAGCCTGATAGCCAAATACACTTTTTGTTCCTACCCCTGTTCTATCTTCTTTAACAACGCCCTTGTCTAAAATGTGCTGTAATAAATCTAAATATTGTTTCATAATTACTATTTCGTTGAAAATGCAAAGATAATCTTTTCTTTGTATTCTTGTTCTGGCGAAAGTTCTGTACTTGGGAACTCTGGTCTGTTTGGTGAATCAGGGAAATGCTGACATTCTAAGGCAACACCATAGTAATCCTCATAAGTCTGTCCGTATTTAGCTTTTGGACAACCTGATAACCAATTACCTGTATACACTTGTACACCAACCTGTGTAGTATGTACTTCTAATTTTATACCAGAAGTTTCTGAATAAAGTTCTGCAGCTTTTGCCAGCTTATCTTTCTCCCAATCTTTAATAACATAGCAAGCATCATAACCTTTACCATAGTTTAAAGCAGGAAAATCTTCTTTAATTCTTTCGCCTATCCTATGTGCTTGTCTGAAATCCATTGGTGTACCTGCAACCTCTGCCATTTCTCCTGTCGGAATAAGAGTATCATCTGTTGGAAGATATTTATCTGCATTAAGTTGCAAAGTATGTTCTAAAATATCCCCTTTACCATTAAGATTAAAATAGCAATGATTAGTAAGATTGACTATTGTAAGCTCATCTGTGCTAGCTTTAAAGTCAAGCTCTAAGGCATTTTCTTCTGTCCACTTATAGCGAACGACTGTTTTCATATTACCGGGATAGTGAGCTTCACCTGTCTGAGCAAAATAACTAAACTCTACAACATCACCATCTATTCTACTTTCCCATACCTGATTTTGAAAACCGTGAGAGCCTCCATGAAGATGATTAGGTCCATTATTTACCTCCAATTTATATTCACGATTTCCTAACTTAAAATGGCCTTTTGCAATCCTGTTCGCATAACGTCCAGGGCACTTTCCGGCACAAGGGCCATCAGCAAAATAAGAAAGAGCATCTTCATAGCCTAATGCAACATCAACAAGCTCTCCAAGCTTATTTGGGACATTTATTGATACAATACCAGCACCAATATTAGACAATTTAACAGAAGCTCCTTTAGAATTTGTAACAGTATATAATAAGATGTTTTTACCCTCAGGACTTAGTCCCCATTTTTCTTCAGTAATAACCATAGCTTTTGTGTTTTAATTATGTTACTATCAAATATAATAAAACTTATTATATATTAAAACACTTATTAAGATTTTATGTACAATTCTTTTATTAAGGCTATAACTAATTACCCTAGACTAAAGCCTATGCTCTTTATTACTAACTTAAAATAAGCACAATAAGTACGATAAGAGCAGAAAATTCTAGAATAAGGTCACAAGTAAATATCAATTAATATTTAAGAAGCTTTTAACATCTGGGCTTCTGATATATTTATGATAAAATCACCCATTTTTTCAAGTTCTGAGACAATATCCATATAGAAAATACCTAATTGGTAATTATAATTCTCATTCTCCTCAATATTTACTATATGTTCTTCCTTTAGGCTATTACGAACTTCGTCGATATTATGTTCTATATCCTTAGATGCTGATATATCAGGAAGATGAACATAAGGGGAACTAAGATTTTCTATCATCTCTTTAAATGCTTCATCTACAAGAGACAACATATTATTTAATCGCTTCAATTTATCTTCATCAAAAGCATTACTATAAGCATTACGCCTAGATAAGATACGTCCAATAGCATCTGCACTATCACCTAAACTTTCAAGTTCGCCTATAACCTTATACATCATACGAATGCGTTCCGCAGCTCTCTCTGATATTTCACTTTGAGATACTTCATTAAGATAAGAGGCTATATTATATTCCATCTTGTCTGTTATATCTTCATATTTTGTAAGTTCCTCTCTTAATTTGGCAAATTTATGTTTATCATCCTCATTGATAGCCTCTCTGACATAAGAAAAGGCTGTATAACATATCTCTGAAAAATGAATAATCTCCTGCTTTGCCTCATCCAAAGAAAGCTCGGCAGTAGAAAGAGGGCCTCCTTGAATAAATTTAAGCTTGTAAACATCTTCCTTACCCTTAGGAGTAGGAACAAGCTTTGTTACAATCTTTGCAATTTGAGGAATAAACCATACTAAAATAACAGTATTTGCCGTATTAAATATTGTATGCAAACAACATACACCAAAGAGCATAGATTGTTTCAGTTCATCACTCATATCTCCGATAGAAGCGTGCATATCATGGAAGGCTACAACTGGATTAGGCAATCCCATAGCCTCAACTAATGTTCCGATAAGCGACATTAAAGGGCTAAATAAAATAAGGGCTAAAGCTACTCCTATACAGTTAATTACGGTATGAGCTAAGGCTGTCCTTTTCGCAGAATAATTGGCTACTGCGGCAGCTAAATTCGCTGTAATTGTTGTTCCAATATTTTCTCCTAAAACCATTGCAGCTGCCATCTCAAAATTGATCCAGCCATTTGCTACAAAGACCATAGTAAGAGCCATTGCAGCACTAGAGGCCTGCAATATTACTGTAATCAATGTTCCTATCAGAGTAAATATAACCACAGAGAAAAAGCCATAACTTGTGAGGTTCTGCACTAGGGCTAAAGTATCTGGATATTGATTTAAATCAGGGACAGAATTTTTCATTGTAACTAAGCCTAAAAATAATAGAGAAAAGCCTAAAATAAACTCTCCTATATTTTTATTCCTATTTACCCTTGAATTATACAAGAAAAAGCCTATTGCAACTAAGGGGATTGCTATTGTAGCAATATCATAACTAAAGCCGAATAATGCAACTAACCATGCTGTGACTGTTGTTCCAATATGAGAGCCCATTACTACACCAATGGCATTTACCAAGCTTAAAAGTCCAGCATTTACCATACTTACAACCATAACTGTTGTACCGCTTGAAGATTGTATAAGAGCTGTGATAATTATACCTGTAAGTATACCCTTAAATCTTGTAGATGTCATTGACGCTAAGATATTTCTCATCTTATCCCCGGCTGCCTTTTGAAGACCTGAACTCATAAGGGTCATACCATATAGGAACATACACATTGCTCCTAAAAGTGTAGAAATCTGTAATACTAGACTCATCTTTATTTATTGCTTTTTTCAGAATATTCGCAAAATTATAAAAAAAATAATAGATTTGCTTTCTGTTGTCTAAATGTTCTGATATTTAATTACAATATGCACAGATTTATATTGACATATATACTTGTTCTTTCTTTTTTATTTATAACTCAAACAACTAAGGCTCAATTTGTTATTGAAGGTGATGAAGCTTTCAGCACAAACTGGAGTCAAATTGAATCCAATCACTACAAATTAATATACCCACAAGGTCTGGATAGTCTGGCATATAAGTATGGTAGGCGTTTAGAACAATTTTGGCCTATGGTAGGAGAAAGTTCCGGGTACAAGCCTAATCAATTCTACAAGAGTAAAATGCCCATAATATTGCATAGCAATCACGGCATCGCAAATGGAATGGTTGTATGGAGTCCAAGACGAATGAGTTTGTATACACTTCCTCAAATATATTACCCATCATCAATTCCTTGGAGTAAAAATCTTGCTGTACATGAATCCAGACACGTAAGTCAGATGCAATTTGGTAAGGCAGAATTACTTAAATACCCCAATTATCTTATAGGTGAAATGTTTAGTGCTGCGACTTCTATTCTATATCCTAATATACACCTTCTCGAAGGAGATGCAGTAGTAACTGAAACGGCACTAACTAGATATGGCAGAGGACGTGATGCAGACTTTCTCAACTATTATATGCTCGCATTTGATAAAGGAGATTTTCGCACATGGGACAGATGGAGATATGGTTCATATAAATATTATACGCCCAATCACTACGCCCTTGGATATTTAACCATTGCTGGAGCAAGATACCTATATGATGATCCTTATTTTATGAAACGGTACTTCTCTGAAAGCAGTAAAAAACCTTGGCGACTTTTCAATATGAAAAGGACAATGGAAGAAGCTTCGGGTAAAAATTTTAAGAAAAGTTTTAGGGAGATTTGCAATAATTTCTTAAGCTTATGGAAGGAAAATGCAAAAAAAAGAGGGCCTTTTGATAGCCTGTACAGACTTAGTCCCCCATCAAAGATGGCTACTGAATACAAACAAAATTGCCTAGTTAATAATAATGTATATAGTGTAAAAACCTCTTTTGATGATAGCCCATACTTAATAAGAATAGATAGTAGTGGAAAAGAAAAAAAATTAAAGAGTTTTTCATCATACACAAGCAATCTAGTATATGCTAATGGGAAATTATGGTGGAGTGAATCTATACCAGACATAAGATGGGGCCTAAAAATGACTAGTAGAATACGCTCATATGATATAAAGACTAATAAAATTAAAGATTTTACCACTAAAGGAAGATTCTTCAATCCATATTTTTCTAATGACAATAAAGAAATTGTAAGCATAGAAATTACGGATAAATCCAAGGCTATAATATCAATATTAGATACTGAGACAGCTAAGGTTAAAAATAGTATATCTGTAAGCGATAGCCTACAATTAGTTCAAGCTGTTTTTTTAAATAAAGACATCGCATTTGTAGCTCTATCAGATAGAGGGGCAGGACTATATTTATATAAAAATCACACAATCAGCACATTAATAGGGGCTCAGCCTTGTAGAATGAATAATCTGCAAGCTATCGACTCTTTACTTTATTTTAGTTCAGACCGAAATGGTGTTACTGAGCTATATTGTTTTAATCCTGCGAAGAGCGAGATTAAACAGATAAGTAATCTAAGGTATGGAGGCAGTTATTTTTGCATAGACAAGAATAATAATAGACTTATTTTCAGTTCATTCACTGATAATGGAAGAGCTATTTTTGCTATGGACGCAAATAACATAGAAGGTAAAATTACTGATTATAAAAATATCTATGAGCATAAGTGGGCTGCCAAGTTAAGCAATCAAGAAAAGAATATAGCAAAGGAAAATCATATAGAATGGCCAGATAGTATTGATTATAAAAGGATTAAACTATCCAAAGCTAAGGCATATAAGGGTATTAAGACTTGGCCAAAGATACACTCTTGGCTACCATATTATATTAAGATTGACAATCCTAGTAGCCTCAACTTTAATGAGATATATGCCTCTGCAGGACTTGGAACAGTTCTTTTTCTGCAAAATGACTTAGGCAATGTCTATGGTAATATTGCATATAAATATGCTAAGGATCAATTTAGCAATCATTACAGAAGTTCTATTCACGCCAATCTGACTTATACCGGATTATACCCAATTTTTAATTTAAATATAGATATAGGAGACAGACATGCCTTTCAATACAAAAGATATACTGATATAAATCCATTTTTTAGAAGTACAAATACACGTAGGGAAAAACTAAAGTACCCCAGCTTTAAAAGCGAACTACTATCCTATATTCCTCTAAATTTCAGCTCAAGCTCATGGAATAGAGGTATTATTCCCTATATCTTGTATACTTTTACAAATGATCTAATGTTTAAGCCAGAGATTAAGACTCAACTCAGCAACACATTAGTTGGCACTTCTTTTAAGTTATTCCCAGGCTTAGACAATGGTTCTAATTCTTTTATTCAGCACCTATCATTAGGAATTAGACTATATAGTATTCAACAAAAAGCTGCTTCTAATGAATACCCAAGGTATGGCATAAGTACTCAACTATCTTACCAACAAAGACTTATGCTAAATAATCTATATTCTTCTTCTGCCAATATTAATATAACTACCTACCTACCTGCAATTCTAAAAAGTCATAGTATGAGACTTGTAACTTCTTATCAACAGCAGTTCAATAAATCTCATATTTACTCAGACAACTATCTTACCCAACTACCTAGAGGTATAAACTCATCTAAATCAATTATTACGCTTAATAATTATAGTGATAAAAACCTTTTTATTTCACTAGATTATGCTATACCAATTTATGTTGGAGATATTGATATTATAGCCCCTATTGCTTATATAAAATACTTCTCAATAATTCCTCATTTTGATATTTCTAATTTATACATAGTAAAAATATCTAAGTTTGAGAATATTGCAAGCATAGGCTCAGAATTTAATATAAATACCAGCAACCTTATAGTCAGCCCAATAGAAAGTACCATAGGACTTAGTTATAGCTACAATATGGGTAGTTTATATAATAGTTTAAAACACGTTGATAAAGAACTATCTAGACATAGTTTCTCGCTTGTATTTAGAGTAAGGCTCTAATCTCTTTCCCTGCTTTTTATATACTTATCTATTTTAAGCCAAATAAAGAAAACAAATATTGCCCATATTATAGAAAGCAATAGATATGATATGTAGCTATATTTACCATCGCTTAAGTCTATATCCATATACTTCTCAAAATCAGGAATATCTGCATAAAAATACGCTCCTGCACCGAAGTCTAAGCTTTCAATAAGACCTAAGCGATTGATTATTATATACACTACCATAACAATACTAATTACAATTAAAAGTATTGTTGCTACTTTAAATAATAAGAATCTAAGTCGCATTAACTTAAATTAGGTATTGGGAAAAAGCGTCCTGACAATAATAGCCATACGGCTAACCAAGTTAGTAAAATATTAAATATCTGACCTATCACATATAGCCATAAAACCTTACCACCCTGCATCTTAGCTATAATCTCTTTAAAATTTGTATCAAGTCCTATACAAAGAAAGGCAAGTACAAAAGCCCAGTTCTTATAGTCTGATAATATTTTATTGGTAGCACTAACTGTATCACTTCCGAAAAATGGCTGAAATATAAATGATGCAACTAATGATGCTACAAAAAATCCTAGTATAAATTTAGGGAACCTGTGCCAAATTTCGGATATACCTACATTGGAATTATTACTATTATCTACATACTTAGAGAAAAATACTGCTACTCCAAATGCAATAAAACCTATTACTATGTTTTGTATAGATTTGACCAATACAGCCGCCTTTTGAGCGGTTTCACCTAAGGCAGTTCCAGCTACTACCACTGCTCCAGTAGAGTCTACTGTTCCACCAATTAAAGAGCCACCCATAATATCAGACATCTCTAAAGCCCTGATTATCATTGGTTCAAAGACCATCATTAATATGGTAAAAATAATAGATATGGAAACGGCTATGGATAAATCTTCTTTCTTTGCCTTTGAAGCTGCAGCAGTGGCTATTGCTGCACTAGTACCACAGACAGAGGTAGCTGATGCCAATGTTATCACCAAGGACTTGTTTTTTATTCTAAAAACTCTTGTACCTAGATACCACATAAAAATAATCACGATAGGGGTAACGACCCATGCTATTCCTATGCCATATAGACCAAATTTTGCGATATTTGAGAATAAAACAGAAAAACCCATTATGACAAGACCTGTCTTTATATAAAACTCTGACTTTATTGCAGATTTTAAGAATTTTGGAACACCTATTACATTAGATATAAATAGACCTAATAATAATGCCCAAAAAGCCCACTCTAAATAACGATTAAGTGTATATTCTGCACTAATTAGTCTCACAAACAGAGCCAAAACAAAAAGTAAACTAAAGGCTTTTAGAAACTCCCTGAATTTTAAGCCCTGTATCTTAGCTACTAATGAAAATAAGAAGGCAAAGACAGCAAATGTTAGCAATGTCCTTTTTACAAATATCCAAGAAAAAATCTGACTAGATAAGGCTTTAGAATTATCATTTGAGAGATTTTCCCATAATGTCCACGACGTAAATTTAAGGGCGTGAAAATCAAAACTTTGTATAAAAACGGAGAGCAGAGATAAAAATATTATTACTGTTGCTATGAAGATACTTGCATAATCTTCATTCTTACACCAACTTAAAATACGCTCAATAGACTTTTCTTTCATTCTTTTTTTATTTTTTATTTATATTCTTCAAAATTAGATATTCCTAGTTCTGCCAACAATTCTCTATAAGACTTTTCTTCTCTAGGGCATATCAATAAAACATCTTCTGTATCTATAACCATATAATCTTCAAGTCCCTTAATAGCTATCAGTTTAGACTTATTCTTACCTACAACGATGCTACGCTTAAGATCCTTTTGTATAAGCTTATCTGCAAGCTTAATATTATCATTATCATCTTTAATATGATAAGATTCAAATAAGCTATCCCAATTATCTATATCTGACCAACCAAAATCAACAGGATAAATCCAAGCTCTATCTGTCTTTTCCATTACTCCATAATCAATAGAAAGACTTGTACAATCCGTATAAGCCCTTCTTATAAAGGCTTTTTCCTCTATTGTACCGACGTACTGTATCAGATTCTTGAATACTGACATAATCTGCGGAGTATACTTCTCTAACTCCTCATATATCACAGATGCCTTCCAAATAAATATACCAGAATTCCAATAGAACTCACCACTCTTACAAAACAACTTAGCAATCTCAATATCAGGCTTTTCTGTAAAGGTTTTGACTTTTATAAGCTTATCCTGCATTAAAGGCGATTTTCCTCCTGCTATCTGTATATATCCAAAATTAGGATCAGGTCTATTAGGTTGAATCCCCAAGGTGATAAGAATATCAGACTGCTCTGCATATTGTAAAGATTGTGTCAATGTTTTAGAGAAAAGCTCTTCATCAGAGATTAGCAAATCAGATGGACTTACCATCATAACTGCATTAGGATTTCTTTTTAATAAAACAGAACTAGCATAGGCTATACAAACAGCTGTATTCCTTGCATAAGGTTCCAAAAGAATATTCTCCTCACTTATCTCAGGTATATTTTCCCTAATCAAATCTGCATGTTTTTCCAAGGCTACAACTAGAATATGCTCCTTATCAACAAGTTTCAAGCATCTCTGATAAGTTGATTTAAGAAATGATAATTCTGCACTAGGGAATTGCAAGAACTGTTTAGGCTTGCTTTCTCTAGTTAAAGGCCAAAAATGATTAGAATAACCTCCAGCCAATATCAGACAGTAATAGTTTTCTCTGTTTAACATATCTATTAATTTTAGTATCAAGTTATTATAGGAATATAGGCATCTCTAATATAATTTATAATCTCTTTTCCTTCATCAAAGACAACTGTGGCAACATCCAAATGCAAGTCTATATCTTCAAACTTTGAAAGCTCTTGCCTTGACACATAACGAGAAGCTGCCTTTGCTATACGCTTCTGCTTTGTTATACCTACATTATATTGTGGCTCTACATATATAGGTGCAACACGACTTTTAACCTCAATAAAATGTATACCATCTTTAGACAAAGATATAATATCTATCTCCAAATGCCCCGTCCTCCAATTTCTCTCAAGAATACAATGTCCTATATTTTCTAAATACCTGCACACCATGTCCTCCCCTAAATCTCCGACTTGTTTTCTTGTATTTTTCATATTATCAATCAAATGTTACCACTGTTACCCCTGTTCCTCCAAATTGTAAATGCTCATCTTTAACTGAAGATATTGCAGGTATTGTCTTCAAGAATTTCTGTATTTCCTCCCTCAATACTCCAGTACCCTTACCATGCACTATCCTTACCGATGACATATTGAGCATAATTGCATCATCTATAAATTTAATTACAGTATCCAAAGCTTCTGCCATACGATAACCTCTAATATCTATCTCAGGCTTAAAGTTCAACTTTCTTTCCGTTATATTTTTATCTTCATACTGCCTTGTCTGTTTTGGTGCATTATCTTTTGTTGCAGCCTTAAATTCATTAGAACTTATCCTTTCCACCTTATCCAAAGCCAGCTTTGTACTAATACTACCAACTATCACAGTAACAGATTTATTAGACACTTTATAAACTTCACCCACCATGCCATTTGACTTTATCCTCACCTTTTCCCCCTGCTTTAAAGCTGCTGTTCTAAATGCTTCTAAATGCTTCTGTTCCTGAGCTTTTGATATATCTTCTTGAGATGAACCTTTTGCCTTCTTTCCAAGTTTATTCTGCCTACGTTTCTCCAATATCTTAAGTTTGTTATCTACGTAAGCCTCTTTCTCCCTTAAATCCTGCTCCTTTTTATTACTTAAAGCATCTAAAAAAGTCCTCAGGTTAGTTCTTGCCTCATTAGTCTTATTCTTCTCTGCCTGTGCCTCTTTGATTGTTTTAATAGTATGTTCTACTTCCCTATTAGCATTTTTCACAATCTCTAAAGCCTCTGCTCTTGCTTCCTCTATAATATCTTTCTTAATCTGTTTT
The DNA here is from genome assembly GCA_029257745.1 of Candidatus Cryptobacteroides sp. Classification (GTDB taxonomy): domain Bacteria; phylum Bacteroidota; class Bacteroidia; order Bacteroidales; family UBA932; genus Cryptobacteroides. The sequence continues at coordinate 18,267 of JARIAS010000060.1, forward strand.
ATTCCCTCTAACTCCTTTTGATACCTATTAGTAATGCTCTCTAAAGTCTTATCTGTCTGCTTTATCCTTTGTAGTTTTTCATCTATAACCCTCTTATTTCTAACTATCTTAGCGAGGTTCTTTTCCATACCTACAAGTTCCTCTCCTGCACGTAGTTCTGCATCTTTAACAATCTGCTCAGGTAAGCCCATTTTTCTAGCGAGCTGAAAGGCAAAAGAATTACCAGGCAAACCAATATCCAATTGGAATAAAGGTGCAATATTCTTAATATCAAACTGCATAGCTGCATTTACAACACCTGTATCCTTGTTTGAAGCATATAGTTTAAGATTTGTATAGTGAGTAGTTATAACCCCATACACTCCACGTTTATCAAATTCTGATAATATAGCCTCTGCAATAGCACCTCCAGCAGAAGGTTCTGTACCAGAGCCAAACTCATCTATCAATACTAGTGTTTTATTGTCTGCTTTTTCAAGCATACTTGCCATTGAGTACAAGAATGAGCTATATGTACTTAAATCATTATCAATAGATTGTCCATCTCCAATATCTACCATTATCCTATCAAAAATCATCATCTCTGATGTCTCTGAAGTAGGAATAAGCATACCCCATTGAAACATATACTGCAATAAACCAACTGTTTTTAAACATACAGATTTACCTCCTGCATTTGGTCCAGATATTAGTACAATGTGCTTATCTTCATTTAATCTAACAGATAGTGGTACTATTTTTTTTGACTCTTTTTTTAGGCTCTTCTCTAACAGTGGATGTCTAGCCTTACGCAAATTCATCTCATTATTATCTGAGATAAGTGGCAGGCCTGCAATATATTCCAAAGAAACCAAGGCTTTTGCCATTAAAAAATCCAGCTCTCCCTGTATCTTAGCAATTATTATAAGTTGTGGAACAAAGGGGTGAAGAAATTCACTAAACTCTGCTAAAAGCCTTGTTATCTCCCTGTTTTCCTCAAAATGCAACTCATTTATCTCATTCTCCAAATCTATCAATTCAGCAGGTTGAATAAAACTTGTCTTGCCTGAAGCAGATTCATCATAAACAAAGCCCTTAATCCTCCTTTTAAATGCAGAATTTACAGGTATCAACAATCTTCCATCACGTACGACAGCAGAAGCATCAGAATCTGTAAAACCCTCTGATTGAGCCTTCTTTAATATTGAATTAATTAATTTAGAGACAGAATTTTCTTTTTGTTTTATATCCTGCCTTATAGTGAATAGTTTGTCAGATGCAGTATCTTTAATATTACCAAACTTGTCTACTATATGATTAATCCTATCTTCTAACTCAGGATATAAGCGTATATGCCTACTTATTTTCTTCAAATTAGGATATACACTATCCTTTACATTATCAAAAAATATTTTGATTTTTTTACTTGTATCCAGGAAAGTCCTAAGCTTACCCATAGACATCAGATCTATCCTAGCACCGTCCTTTGATAGTATTTTAAGATTATCAATAAAATCTATATAGCCGTTTGTAGGAAAAGCCTCTTCAAACATCATAATAAGACGCATCTCTTCACTTACAAGCAATCTCTGCTGTATAAGCTTAGCATCATTAGTAAAGCTCTCTGTATCAACTCTTTTTGTTGCGTATTCTGTATTGCAACGATCTGATATTGCTTTTCTTACCCTATCAAAACCAAGTTTATACTCCAGAACCCTATCTATTTTAAGATTTTCCTCCATATTCCCTCTTTATTCCTCTTTAGATTGGTTTTTCGAAAAAGCTGAAGCCAAAGTAAGTTTTAATTCATTCATATTTGAAAGTTCCTTAATCTTTGCAGCTGAGACAAAACTTATCTTACCTGTTTCTTCTGACACAACAATAACATCAGCATCACTTTTTTCAGAAACACCTATTGCAGCCTTATGCCTCATACCATATCTAGCCGGTAAATTATTTAAATCACTTATTGGAAGAGTACATCTCGCCGCAACAATTTTATTATTTACTATAACCATTGCCCCATCATGTAATGGTGAATTCTTAAAGAAGATATTCATTATCAACCTTCTATTAAGTCTTGCATCCAAAGTATCTCCTGTCTCTATAATACTCTCTAACAAGTCCTTATGAGGTAAAACTATTAGTGCCCCAGTACGCTGTTCAGACATTGTATTACACGCTTCCGCTATCTCATTAATTGTATCTGCCGCAAGATTATTTTCCCTTTCTCCCATTATATGACGCAAATATCTTGCCCAACTATTGTTTAACACATCTGTGCTACCAAATTTCATTAACAAACGTCTAATCTCTGGCTGAAATATAACTATTAAAGCCAAAACTCCAAGATCCATAAATGTACTTAACAGATTACTCATCAACCTCATATGAAGTACATCCACTAATATTTTAAAAAAATATATGAAAATTATACCATTAAAAAGATACCACGCAGAAGATTTTCTAATCCACCTGAACACTATAAAAATTATAATGGCAACAAATAATATATCTAATATATCTAGAATAGATAACTCTAGAAAACCAAATATTGTTATCAACATACTCTATTTAAACAATATACAAATATACATTATTTTTCATTAGTTAAGCTGAAAAGATCTGTTAGATAAATAAAGTCTTCCACAGATAATTTTTCGGGTCTTAATGAGAAAATTTCCTTTGCACAAAATTCTGACAACATGCTCCCCTCCGCCCTATCCAATGGCCAAGAAGACCTAATAGCATAGTCATTAATCATTGATTTTAAAGAGTTCCTTAGAGTTTTTCTTCTCTGATTAAAAGCCTGCTTTACTATCTGTTTAAACAATTTTTCATCAACTCCTAAGTCTTTTCTTGCATTTCTCTTTAGTCTGATAACAGCTGACTGAACTTTAGGAGGAGGGGAAAAGCTATTAGGAGAAACTGTAAATAAGTATTCTATATCATACCAAGCTTGTAACAATACAGATAAAATTCCATAAGCCTTTGTACCTGCAGGTTCTGCAATCCTTTCCGCAACTTCTTTTTGTAACATACATACAACTTGACCTACTGCATCTTTATGCTCCAAAATTTTAAAGAAAATCTGTGAAGAGATATTATAAGGGAAGTTTCCTATTACAGAAAAATTCGAGTGAAAAATATCCTCTAATTTCAATTTTAAGAAGTCTCCCTGAATAAGCCTGTTTTTTAAAGTATCATAATGCTTTAGTAAATAACTAACTGACTCTGAGTCAATCTCAATTAATTTTAAGTCCAAACTATCCCTCTGTAAAAGATATTGTGTAAGAACTCCCATACCCGGACCTATCTCCAATACCTGCCCCTCAACCTGCAATGCCTCAACTATATCTTGTGCTATCTTTTGATCTATCAAAAAATGCTGACCTAAAGCCTTTTTCGCCCTAACTTCCATAATAATTCTATACTTTTAAAAGTCTTTTTTGCATTTACCTATCGCTAGTTAAAAAGACTGTATCTTTACAAAGATAAGTAATAGCTAATAAGTATCAAATTCTTAGTGATTTTAATTGTAATGTTGTATTTTTGTACAATTGGCTTTTACATTTGCCAAACATTAAATATAAAAAGTAATCTATGTACAGAAGTCACACTTGTAATGAGTTAAGAATCGAGAATGTTGGACAAGAAGTTCGTCTGGCTGGTTGGGTTCAAAAATCTAGAAAACTAGGAGGCATGACCTTTATAGATCTTAGAGACAGATATGGTATCACACAATTAGTTATTGATGCTCAAGCTAATCAAGAGTTATTAGACTTAGTATCCAATATTGGCAGAGAATATGTTATCCAAGCTATTGGAGAAGTAATTGAAAGAGCAAGCAAAAATCCTAAAATGGATACGGGTGATATTGAGATAAAGGTATCTCATATTAATATACTTAACAGCTCTGTTACCCCACCTTTTACAATTGAAGATGAAAGCGATGGTGGTGAAAATATCAGGGCAAAATTCAGATATCTGGATATTAGACGTAATCCTGTCAAAAATGCCCTTATTCTAAGACACAAACTAGCACACGAAATCAGAAACTATCTTGATGCTTTGGGCTTTCTAGAAATAGAAACTCCTTATCTTATCAAATCAACTCCTGAAGGGGCTAGAGATTTTGTTGTACCATCAAGGGTCAATCCTGGTCAGTTTTATGCACTACCTCAATCACCTCAAACATTCAAGCAACTACTAATGGTTGGAGGCTGTGACAGATATTTTCAAATTGTAAGATGTTTTAGAGATGAAGATTTAAGGGCAGATAGGCAGCCAGAGTTCACTCAAATTGACTGTGAGATGTCTTTTGTTGATCAAGAAGATATTCTAAACACCTTTGAAGGTATGATGCTTAGTCTATTTAAAAATGTATTAGGCATTGATATTAAAGAAAATATACCTAGAATGTCATGGTATGAGGCTATGGATAAATATGGCTCTGATAAACCTGATATTAGATTTGATATGCTTATTTTTGAGCTTACTCAACTTGCTAAGGGAAAGGGCTTTTCTGTACTTGATAGTGCTAATTATATAGGTGCAATAGCAGTACCAAATGCTGCTGACTACACAAGAAAACAATTAGACGAAATTACAGAATGGGTCAAACGACCTCAAGTAGGCGCTAAAGGTCTTATATATATCAAATTAAATAATGACGGAAGTATAAAATCATCTATTGATAAATTTTATTCAGCAGAAGATCTACAAAGCTGGGCAGAGCACATGGGTGCTAAAAAAGGCGATCTCCTACTTGTTATGAGTGGTGATAATAAGAGAAAGGTACAAAATATGCTAGGTGTACTACGTCTTGAAATGGCTAATAGGCTAGGTCTACGCAATCCAAAAGTCTTTGCACCTCTATGGATAGTAGATTTTCCTCTTGTTGAATGGGACGAAGAGACTCAAAGATTTTATGCAATGCACCATCCATTTACAGCTCCAAAACCAGAACATATGGATCTCTTTTATAGCAATAAAAAAGAGGATTTGGAAAGAGTTTCTGCAAATGCCTATGACTTTGTATTAAATGGTTCTGAGCTTGGTGGAGGTTCTATACGTATTCATAACTCTGAAGTCCAAAAAAGAATGTTTGAAGTTTTAGGTATAGGTAAGGAAGAAGCTGAAGAAAAATTTGGCTTTATTATTAATGCCTTCACTTATGGTGCACCTCCTCACGGTGGGCTTGCCTTTGGTTTTGACAGAATATGCTCTCTATTTGGAGGTAGTGATTCTATTAGAGATTATATAGCCTTCCCTAAAAACAACCAGGCTAGAGATGTTATGATAGACTCTCCTTCTAAAATAGATAATATACAACTAGAAGAGCTAGGACTTAAGATAGAAAGCAAATAATATGGCATTAGACAAGATTAGTCGAGTTTGTAAAAATTGCGGGCAGATTTCAGACAATATGGCTAGCATTGAAAATATCAATGTTAGCCATAATCAAGAACTTAAGGACATGGTTAAAAATGGTTCTGCCTTTATATGGGAATGCCCTAACTGTAATTCAAGAAGCCTTATTGATGAGACTAAGTTCTACTTAGATGCTGATAACAAATTACTTATATGGATAAATTCTAAGGATAACTTGCTTGATGAACAAAAACGTAATAGTATAGAAAGTCAATTAAGCGACTATAACCTTAGAATCGTTTCCAGCATTGGAGAATTGATTGAGAAAGTAAATATTTTTGATGCAGGACTAGATGATATAGCTATTGAAGTATGTAAATATGTTACCAAAGCTGAGCTTTCTGATAATATAAAAGATGAAAACTTATCAATATCAATACTTAATAGTAAATTACGTTTTTATAGGCTAAATGGTGCAGATAATGAAATTATTTTTGCTTTTGCCGATAGCAAAGGCGAAATGAAAACTATAAACATCGGACTTAATGTCTATGAAGATGCAAGACAAATCATAAAACGCAATCCACAATTATCACAGAACAATAATTTCACAATAATAGATGAGGAATGGGTAAAAACAATCTTCGGATAATATAATCGCTTTCGTATAGGCAGAAAATTTACCCAATACATCAATTTTACTTCATATAGCCACTATCTAACATTAGACAGTGGAAGTAAACTATCAAAATTAGCATAAACGCTAGATAGTGCAAACAGAGAAGAATAAGGTGAAACAATATAGGTTAAGTCTATAAATATACACTTAAATGATAGATAGTGTAAGCAAATGAAGACAAAAAATGCTGACTAATATAGTCAGCATTTTTATTTATTAATAGTTATACTTAATCAACTAATACTCTTGCACCATCGCTTATTACAACGTCATAAACCTTAGGTTCATGACCAAAACGCTCTGCAAACTTAGTTTTAGCTTCTGCTATGAAGGCATCATACAATTCGTCCTTTACAAGATTAATTGTACAACCACCAAAGCCACCACCCATAACTCTAGAGCCTGTAACATCACATTTTCTTGCAAGTTTATTTAAGAAATCCAATTCCTCACAACTCACTTCATAAAGTTTACTCAAACCAAAGTGAGTCTGATACATCATCTCACCAACTGTTTCATAATCACCTCTTTCCAAAGCATCTGAAACGTCCAAAACTCTCTGAACCTCTCCAATCACATACTCTGCCCTCAAGAAATCCTCTGAAGATATTTCTTCTCTCACCTCATCTAGCCATAATCTTTTAGCATCACTTAAGAAATCAACCTCAGGATGATTTTTCTTAATAGCTGCAGCTGCCCTCTCACAAGAAAGCCTTCTCTCATTATAAGCTGATGAAGCCAACTCGTGCTTAACACAAGAATCAACAAGTACTAATTTATAGCCTTCAGGATTAAATGGAAAATATTTATACTCCATTGTCTTGGTATTAAGTCTTATAAGACTACCTTTTTTACCAAACACAGAAGCAAACTGGTCCATTATTCCACACATTACACCTACATAATTATGTTCAGTTGATTGACCAATCTTTGCAAGTGTAAATTTATCTAACTCATTCTTAAACAATGTATTGATAGCAAATGCAAAAGTACTTTCCAATGCTGCTGATGAAGAAAGTCCTGCTCCTAGAGGAACATCTCCTGCAAATACAGCATCAAAACCTGAGACCTTGCCTTCCCTCTTAATAGTCTCTCTACAAACTCCAAAAATATATCTTGCCCAAGATTGTTTTGGTGCATCTTCCTCATTTAAGCCAAACTCTACTGATTCATCATAATCTATTGAATATGCACGTACCTTATCTGTACCATTTACAGCTATCATGGCAGTAATACCCTTATCAATAGCTCCTGGGAATACATATCCTCCATTATAATCTGTATGTTCACCAATTAAATTAATACGACCTGCTGATGAAAAGAACTCTCCTGCAGTACCATAAAGAGATGTAAATTTCTCTTGTATTTTATTTTTTAAATCCATTAGTATAAAGTTTTAATGTTTATATGCATAATAAGACAAATGTAATAAAAAATATAAAAAAACACTATAATATAATTCATATCTAAAGACTAGTGTAAACATATTAAGGCCTTTATAATATAAAAGATATTCAAGTGTATAAAGATTACATCATCGCAAGGATAAAAGTATGGGATAATGGTCACTTACTCCTCCATTATAGTATATGTATCTATATGTTCTAAATGGCTTTATTCCATAATATTTAGTATCTTTTTCGCTTAAAAATGAGGGTCGCACAATTTCTAAACTTGACTTATTAAGTATATTTTGACTTATAAAACACAAATCTATAAGTTCCCACTTTCCCTTATATTTAATACTTCCTTCTTTATTTTTTAATTTAGAAAGATTAAGCAAATTATTATCTTCCAAATTATTAAATAAGACAGAATTAGCATTCTCATTAAAATCTCCCATCATTAGTATATTTTTATGCCCTACAAACTGCATAGAATCCCTCAAATCACATAATCTCTTTACTGCCATCTTTCTAGGATAGTCAGACGATTTACCTCCAAATTTAGAAGGCAGATGACAAAAAAACATTGAATAACTCTCCCCCTTTTTATCTTCTAAGTGTACAAAGAGAATATCCCTGGTTTTCAATAATTTACCCTTATTATCATAAATATGAAAGGACTTGGACTCAATATATTTCCATTTAGATTTTTGGTATATAAGTCCAATATCTACTCCCCTTTTATCTGGAGAGTCATAATGTATAACAGAATAATCTAGTTTTCTTAATAAAGTGGAAGATAATAAGGATTTTAGTACAAAGCTGTTTTCAATCTCTGCAAAGGCTACAATATCAGGTAACAAATTATAACTAGCTGCTACCCATAATATAGTCTTGGCAATATCGTTACATTTTTTATAAAATCTCTTTGCTGTCCAATGTCTTTTACCCTGAGGTAAAAAATCTTTATCCTCAATCTCTGCTTCCTTATAATCAAAAAAGTTCTCTACATTCCAAAACATTATATTATGATTATATCTTATATTAGATATTCTATCTGTTTTTTGACAAGAAATTAGACAGATTAAGAAGACAAACATATACTTCATAGACTTATATTTTTTTGCAATATCCCTATTTTCTATGTATAAGCAGATAAAGAATAGAAAAAATCGTAATAAAAGATAGAAAAAACGTAAATTTGCAGGATAAACTTAAAATTAAAGAATGTCACTAAAATGCGGTATCGTTGGACTACCCAATGTTGGTAAGTCTACTCTATTTAACTGTCTAAGCTCTGGCAAGGCACAGAGTGCAAATTTTCCTTTCTGTACAATAGAACCCAATCTAGGCTCTACCAATGTGCCTGATAAAAGGCTAGAAGTGCTAGCAGAGATATGTCAGCCAAAAAGTGTTGTTCCTGCTACTGTGGATATTGTAGATATTGCAGGACTTGTAAAAGGAGCAAGTAAGGGAGAAGGTCTTGGTAATCAATTTCTTGCAAACATACGCGAGACTGATGCCATACTACATGTATTAAGATGCTTTGAAGACGAAAATATTGTGCATGTAGATGGCAATATTGATCCTTTAAGAGATAAATCTATAATAGATACAGAACTACAAATCAAAGATTTAGAAACAGTAGAATCAAGATTAAATAAAGTTCGTAAACAAGCACAAAGTTCTTCTGATAAGGATGCTAAAAAACTATTTGACCTACTTAGTCGTTATCAACAAGCCCTACTGGAAGGCAAATCTTGTAGGAGTGTAGAGCTTATTAATGCTGAAGAAGAAGCTATGGCTAAAGAGCTATATCTTCTTACTAATAAACCTGTTATGTATGTATGCAATGTAGATGAAGCATCTGCAAAGAATGGCAATATATATGTAGATAAGGTAAGGGAGGCTATAAAAGATGAACATGCTGAGCTTCTAATAATTGCAGCAAAAACTGAAGCAGATATAGCTGAAATTGAAAGTTATGAAGATAGGCAAATGTTTTTGGAAGAGCTAGGATTAGAGGAATCAGGTGTTACAAGGCTTATACAAGCTGCTTACAAATTATTAAATCTACAAACTTACTTTACAGCAGGAGCTGACGAGTGTAGAGCTTGGACAATAAATAAGGGTGACAAGGCACCTCGTGCAGCAGGAGTTATACATACTGATTTTGAAAAAGGCTTTATAAGGGCAGAGGTTATAAAATATGAGGATTTTGTTCAATATAAAAGCGAAGCTGCTGTAAGAGCTGCAGGAAAACTTTCTACTGAGGGTAAGGAATATGTTGTACAAGATGGTGATATTATCCACTTCCTATTTAATGTATAATCAAATAACTAAATATATAATAATATGAAAAGAATCGTATTAGTTCGTCACGGTGAAAGCCAATGGAACAAAGAAAACAGATTTACAGGTTGGACAAATGTAGACCTAAGTGAAAATGGTATACAAGAAGCACTTACTGCTGGTAAATTATTAAAAGATGAGGGATTTGCCTTTGATATGGCATACACATCTTACTTAAAAAGAGCAATTAAGACCCTTAATAATGTACTTGATAGCCTAGACCAAGATTGGATTCCTGTGTCAAAGTCTTGGAGATTAAATGAAAAACATTATGGAAGTCTTCAAGGACTTAATAAGAGCGAAACAGCAGCTAAATATGGTGATGAGCAAGTATTGCTATGGAGACGTAGTTTTGATATTGCCCCTAATCCTCTAGAGGCACAAGATAGCAATAGCCCTCTTCAGGACGCAAGATACAAAGACGTTCCTGTACAATATCTACCTCTAACAGAGTCTCTAAAAGATGCAATTGCAAGAGTAATGCCTCTTTGGGAATGCGAAATCTTCCCACAACTTAAGACTAATGATAATATCCTCGTTGTTGCTCATGGTAATAGCCTTAGAGGCATAGTAAAACATCTTAAGAATATTAGTGACGAAGATATTACAGGTCTTAATATTCCAACTGCTGTACCTTATGTATTTGAGTTTAACGACAATCTAGAACTTGTAAAAGATTACTACCTAGGTGATCAAGATGAAATTAGAAAAAAACAAGAAGCAGTTGCTAAACAAGGTAAGAAATAATATTATCTAATATTAATAAATAATAAAAGGAGTGCCATATGTTTGACACTCCTTTTATTATTATAAAGCTTTAATAATTATACATTATAAAGATTAAAAGAATCTAGCTCTATTATCTTTAACTTCCTGAGACTCCATCATAAATGGAAGAATCATATTTACTGTATAAGCCTTAATTCTTTGTTGCTCATTCTTAGCATCTGTATCTGTATAGAATGAAGCTACATCTCTTTTCACTACCTTAAAGAAATATACGCCTAATTGACCTTCAATAGGACCTACAAGCTTATTTAGCTCTGCAGTAGAAACAGCACCTACCAAGGCATTGTCTAAATCTGGATTAGCTATACTTGCGAAAGCTATTCCATCTTTTGTACTTACTGTTGTACCTAACTTTTCTGCAATACTACTTAGAGTAGTTAAGCCCTCTGTTTCTGCCTTCATTTTTTCTAGCTGCTTAGCCTTATACTTTTGAGAATATAATATATTCTTTATCTGATTTGTCATTTCCTCTAAAGACGCATAACCTTCTTCATGAAGTCCAGTAATAACAGAAACTATAAAATACTTATTATCAATAGTTTTAATATCAGACACAGAACCTACTCCATTATCAAAAGCCCAACGAGTTATCTCCTTTGTATTATCAATAGAGCCTAGCTTATTAGCGGACATAAGCATTCTGCTACTTTTTTGAGAATATACTTTTAATGAATCTACAGCCTTATTATAATCCTTTAAAGAAGGTTTAGCCAAAGATGCGAATAGATTAGCCTTAGAATACACTTGACTAAATGTCTCCTTGCTTGGATTAGTTTCCTTAACAAGTAAGGCTACACTCTTTTTAGGCATTGGTTTTGTTGTCTTACTTACAAGTACGACATGAGTACCATAATTAGTATTTAGAACAAATGGCATATTAACTTTTTGAGTTAAAACCTCTTGAAAGCCTGGAATCATATAATTAGCTGTTAGCCAACCAATATTACCTCTTTTACCATCGGCTGCTGATTTTGTATCTAATGAATACTCTTCTGCAAGTTTTTCAAAATTGCCACCCTTCTTAATAACAGTAACCAAGCTATCAGCCTTTGCATTAGAAGCAGCTGGCAAAAGAATATGTTTAACATAAACAGAATCAGGTAAAATCTTTGTCTCTAACAACTTAGCCAAATATAATGTATTATTAGAACCTGAAATTAAAGGAGATACCTCACCTTCTTTTGCAGACCATACAAAATTTTCAACTTCAGGTGAAGCAAAGACTAAGTCTCCCTTTTTATACCAATAATCTATATATGGTTTATCAGAATTGCGTAATAAGAAATTCTTAACATTTGTGCTTTCTGCAAATTTATCTTTTAAGGAACCAACAAATTCCTCATTATCTACTATATCCTTTTGAGAAGGCTTAACTTCAAATACAACATACTCTATATCTCGAGATTCAGCTTGCTTATAAAGTTTTTTATGGTTCTCATAATATTTAGAAATCTCTGATTTAGATATTTCTATTGAAGAATCCCTATTATACAACAAAGTACTGTACTCATAAGGTTTCATTACAAACTCTATGTCAGACAATGTATTATTTTCAGCTATAAAATTACTCTGAATAAGTGGATTATTAAACATTGCAGCACTATAAAGAGAATTATACTTATCATAGTAGCTAGCAGTTTTTATATTATTTTGAAGAAAATCCCAATAAAGATTATATCTTCCACTCGGATCTGAGTTACGATTTTGCAAGAATGCCAATAAAGCTTGCTTAGAGAATGCACCATTTTTATCCATAAACATAGGATTATTTAAAATTAATGGTGATATATTCTGACCACTAAGCATATCTAGAATTTCATCTTCTCCTAATTCTACACCAGCCTTTTGAGACTCCTCGATAAATAAGAATTTATCTAGTAAGTTTCTCCATGCAGCCTCTCTTACAGCTTCTTGTTGCTGTGCTCCTTGAGCTGATGCACCTGTAAGCATTTCATTTATTGCTGTATAATTTTGAATTTCCTGTTGAAATGCTGGATAACTTATAGTTTTTCCATTGATTTTACCAACATCATTTTTAGATGACATATTCTGTACTGCAGAAACCACTGAACTAGGGTCTACAATAAATAGTAATAGACCTATTGCTATTATTATCGAAGCTAACAGGCCAAACTTAACACGAATTTTTTCGAGAACCGCCATTTTGTATGTTATTTAATATTAATATTCTAAACTAATTTATACACGGGTTGCGAATATAATAATTTTCTTTTAATTTCTTATATTTTTTTTAGTAATGGACCAATAAAATTGGCAGTATCAATACTAACTTCTGTACTATCTTTTACTAGTACCGTATAGCTATTAAATGGTTTTAAAATCTCTGCATTTCTAACCTTTTCATCTGAACGCATACCGTAACCTTGCACAAGTCCATCTTTGGAAAACATTTTAATATAACAATCTGTATATATCTCGGCTTTTGACCTATCCCAATATAATGTATCTGTCAGCATTGTTTCTTGCTTTATAATATTCTTTATACGAACATCTCCATAAGCCTTCCATATTTCCTTCCCTTCTTTACTTTTACTTTCATGAATTGCAGATAGTGAAGATATAGTTGATTCTAACTCTCCCTTTTCATTATACGAAAAAATATTTAAGCCATTAGGAAATAAATCATAAGAAAGACTGTCTGCATCATATTTTTCTAACTTAGGAGCAAAAATTCTCATTTGTAACTTTCCTTCCTGAGTCTGAATAATATTCATACTATCAACAACTTGCACTGGTGTAGATGATAAATCCAATTTTTCTGCTACAGACAAACTTGACTTACAGGACAGCAGTAAAAAAATACTAATCAGTAAACATAATGTAGAAGATGACCAAGGATAAAAATCCTTGATCATCGTTAATTTTAATATATTACAACCCTTAAACAAAATATCTTATTCTTGAGTTCTTACAGTTGTTGAAACCTTTAATCCAGAACAAGAAACAGTATAAGAATTTCCTGCTGTAAGGTTATACATAAAGGCATCAGCAGCTGCAGGATAATACATCTTATACTTGTTTATCATTTCATTACAATCTGAAGATAAAGATGAATCAGCAGCCTTTGCTTTCAACATATAATCTGTTGCCACCCAATATTTTGCTCTTTTTGCAATCTCATCACCATCACAACTCAATGAACTCCAAATTGTACCTATTAAATAATAAGACTTACCAGCTAAAGCAGAATCCAACGCTACTGCTTGCTTTGCTGCATTAATAGCCTTTACATACATATTATAACTCAAGCAAAATACAGCTAATTCATATTGATAATTTGCCTTATCCAAAGGACTAACATCTTCTGCATTTATTGCTTCCTCCAAATATTTAATAGACTCATCCTTATTATTTTTAGATGAATGTAACTTGTATAAGAAATAAGCTGCTTGAGATGATGGATTATTGTTATACATTGCTGTTACAGCCTTTAAATATAAGTCATTATCAGTACAATTATCTGATACACTTAATATCTTAACTATGTTTGATATTAAATCCATATCATTTGGATTTGCTTCAAAACGTGGTGTAAATAAAGCTATTAACTCTTCACAACTAGCTACCTTACTTGTTATAAACAAGCTCTCTATCTCCTCCTTAATCTTAACATCAAGAGCATCTACATCCTTGCCTGACTTTAATATATTAGACATAAGTTCTGCTGTCTTCTGATAAGTATTCAAAACATCTTCTGCAGTTAATTTGCCCTCTTTAAACAATTCAATAGCAGCCTTAAAATCAAGAAGAAGAATACTAGTTTTTACCTTAACTCCATTCTCTTCAATAATTTTAGATAAACTAGTATGCAAAACATTATTATCGTGATTTAAATAATTAATAATATCTAGACCCTTATTATTTCTAGAAGTTACCGCATATTTAGGATAATATTCTGCTCTTATATCATGTATACTTAATAATGTATCTAATAATGCTTTCTTATATTCAAGATTTGTAGCATTCTTTGCTATTTCTCTTCTTAACAAATTTGTACCATCTATAAGCATATTCTGACTAGCAGTAGGAGGACAAATTTTAAAAGCCTTCCTCCAATTCGGCAAGGATGCAGCATAATTTTTCTGCTTATAATATTCTTTATAATAAGACAGATACTTAATACAATTAGCACTATCAGCACCATATTTACCCTGTGCAAAAGATAGTCCAGAAGACATTACAACAAACATTAATGCTAATGTTAGTAAAACTATTTTCTTCATACTTCTTATGTTAACTTTTATTAATATTCAATTTACTCGTATTTTGGCTTAATAAACCATAAGTCATTTATATTAAAACTTATATTTATTGTAGCGTAATACTCTTTTACTAAGTTATCCAAAGGGGATTGCCTTCTTTCAAAATCAAAGGCTACACTAATACCATTATAAAATCTAAATATAGGAAAAGTTGCTCCTAATGTAATACCTATACTATTTAGATTAGTACCGTTAATATTATAATATGAAGTATTATAATATGTTCCAAGTCGATAACTCATTCTTTTAGAATAATACCTTGTATCTATAATATTAGGAGTATATTCTAAGCCTAATCTAAATGAATGTGATATAGATGATTGAAACTTTACATCGGAATAATTAGAAAAACCTAATATCTTATCCATATTAGAATTACGCCAATCTGACAAGATATAATCAAACTCTATAAAAAACTTATCAGACTTATTTAAAGAAAGACCTAAAGCTATTTCATTTCCTAACTTAGGAGTCAAAGCTGATTTATTATCAATTTTAACTGTGTCTACCCTCTGTTGTATACTTGAAATATACACATTTTCCATATCACCTGCAAGTTTAACACTAGGCTTATAAGTCACACCTAATATTATTTTATAATCCTTGATTACATTCTCCTCATATTGAAAACCAATTTTTGGAGCTAATGCAGATAGTTTCATATTATAAGAATGATTAAAATTCCTATATGAACTATTCTGAAATAGTATATTAGAGGACTTTGTTATATTACCAAAATAATAATTAAGCTCTAGGCCTAATGAGTATTTATTCCACAAAGTATAAGCTATTCCTGAATATAAATTATATAAGGAACCTCGTCCATTCACACTATTATAAAAAGTACCCGTTCTTGCTATTACCTCAGGGCTACCATTAAATGATCTCATATTATAAGCAACAGAACTATAAGGACTTAAACCTAAATAAAAGGCTAATTTCTTATATATTGGTACGCTAAATGATATATTACTCACATTTACAATATTACTGCTAGAGTAAATATTACCCTGTCTATACAATCCTAAATTTAAATCCATACCAAGATCAGCTAAAAAAGCTAAAGTATCTCTTGCTGATACTGCTGCAGGATTTATATGATTTAGAAAACGCTTATTTCTACTTGCTAAACCAATATAAGCCATACCTTTAGTATTAGCTCCTCCTTGTTTATATAAATCCCCTATACCATAAATAGAGTATGGACTATATCTTGTATTTGCTACATCTTGAGCATATATTGTAGTACTCAAGACAATAAAAAAAGCAATTAGACTAATTAATTTCTTTAACATTATTTTTAGCTATTAGTGCTAAACCCATTAGCACAAGGTTACAAATAACAAATATGGACTTTTTCATTCTTTTTGCAAAATAATTTGCATCTCCGCCGGTAAATATTATTGAATTATTTGGATATAATCTCATATAACCCTCTATCTCAAGTATAATTCCATTAACAACACCTGCACTAATAGATGATTCTAAATCATTTGCCAATATAGGTATATCATCTCCTAAATTAACTAAAGGCAATGATTTTGAATATTTATTTAAAGCCTTAAATCTTGTTTTACATCCTAAAGATATATTACCTCCAACATACTCTGCTTTCTCACCTATAACATCTATGGATAAAGTATTACCAAAATCTATTAATGTAAAAGAATTATCCCTAAAAAAATGCTTTGATGCTATTATGGATACAAATCTATCAGGACTTAAATAAGATGGTAAATTATACTCCTTATACAACTCCTTATTTGTATTATCCAATATTATCAAATAGTTACATAATTTTTGAAAAATTTCTTTATCACTATTTGATATAACATACACTGAAGATATAACTATTATATCTGCTCTCTGCTGCTCTACAAGGGATAAAATAAAATTTTTAACCTTATCACCTTGATACCTTATAATCTTAGTAAGTATAAGTTCTTCTGCCCAAGCAGCTTTTACTGCTGTATTTCCTATATCTATTAATAGATTTGCCACTTTAATATCTTTAAGCTATTTACAAAGGTAATAACTTATATATCAATATACTAATTTTTTAATTAAGTTGTAAGCATCTTTAATACTTTTTACATTTCTACTTATCAATCTTAATTTATTATCATTTTGCTTTAATTCAAAAATTTGAGGGTAATTAGATACTTTTTCTAAAAGTTTAGAAAAAACATCAGACTTATAATAAGCTGACATTGGATTTAAAACAAAGAAGGCTATAAGTATACCATTTTTTATAATAATTTTTTCAAAACCTAGATGCACAGCTATATTTCTTATCTTTATAACATTTATCAATTCTACAAATTCATTTGGCATCTTACCAAATCTATCCTGTATTTTTAATACATATTTATCTATATCTTCTTCCCTGTTAAAGGCATCTAACTCTTTATATATCCTTATCTTTTCAGAACTTATATTTATATAAGTATCAGGTATTAACGCTTCTTTATCTGTATCTATTGTACAATCATCTATATAAGTAGTTGCTTTAGCTTTTGTTACTACATTTTCCTCTATACCTAATTCATTCATAGCCTCTGCTAATATCTTTTGATATGTCTCGTACCCCATATCAGAGATAAAACCACTTTGCTCTGCACCTAAAAGATTACCTGCACCTCTTATATCAAGATCTTGCATTGCAATATTAAAACCACTTCCTAAATCTGAAAACTCTTCTATTGCTCTTAACCTTTTTTTAGCATCATCTGATAAGCTTGTCATAGGTGGTACAATCAAATAACAAAAAGCTTTTTTATTGGAACGACCAACCCTTCCTCTTAATTGATGTAAATCACTTAAACCAAAGTTCTGAGCCTGATTTATAATAATTGTATTAGCATTTGGAATATCTATTCCACTTTCTATAATAGTTGTAGAAAGTAAAAGATCATAATCTCCATTCATAAAGTCTAACATCTTATTTTCTAATACTTTAGCCTCCATTTGTCCATGAGCTACACATATCCTTAAATCAGGAACCAATCTTTGCAAAATATCCCTTATAGACGAGAGTTGCTCTACTCTATTATGCAAGAAAAATAACTGTCCAGCCCTATTTAATTCGTAATTAATTATTGATTTTATTTCACTTTCATCAAATAACATAATTTCTGTTTGAATAGGTATTCTATTGGGTGGGGGAGTACTAATAATAGATAAATCCCTTGCTCCTAATAAAGAAAACTGCAGAGTTCTTGGTATAGGAGTTGCTGTAAGAGTAAGTGTATCAATATTTTGCTGATACTCTCTTATCTTTTCCTTTGCACTTACTCCAAATTTTTGTTCTTCATCTATTATTAATAAAGCTAAGTCTTTAAAAACAAAACTTTTACTAAGTAGCTTATGTGTTCCTATTAAAATATCTATTGAACCTTGTTTAATCTTTGTTTTAATCTCTGTTACTTCCTTTGTAGTCCTCAAACGACTTACATAATCTATATTACAAGGAAAATCTTTAAGACGAGAAGTAAAGGTCTTATAATGCTGTAAGGCTAAAATAGTTGTAGGAACCAATACAATCACTTGTTTATTATCATTTACAGCCTTAAAAGCAGCACGAATAGCTAATTCTGTTTTACCAAAGCCAACATCTCCACACACTAATCTATCCATAGGGCTTTGGTCTTCCATATCTTTTTTTATAGCAATAGTTGCCTGTTCCTGATCATAAGTATCCTCATATATAAAAGATGATTCCAACTCCTCCTGTAAATAGTTATCAGGACTAAAGGCAAAACCAGACATAGATTTTCTTTTGGCATATATCTGAATAAGCTCTTTTGCTATATCTTTTACTTTAGATTTTGTATTATTCTTTAGATTTTGCCAAAGCTTTGAACCCAATTTATGTATTTTAGGAGCTATCGCATCTTTAGACTTATACCTTGCAATCCTATGTAAAGAATGTACTGAAACAAAGACAACATCGTTATCCTTGTATATAAGTTTAACCATTTCTTTAATCCTGCCCTTGTCATCTTTTATCCTTACCAAACCTCCAAAAACGCCTACTCCATGATCTATATGAACTATATAATCACCTATATTAAAGGCACTTATATCATTTAATGTAAGTTGTTCACTCTTTTCGACAGATTTTCTTATACTTACCCTATGATAACGATCAAAAATCTCATGATCTGAGTAACAACATATTTTTTCATCATTATCTATAAAACCTCTGTGTATATTATGATTGGGTTTTAATATAGGTATCACAGAATTATTTTGGGATAATATAGAATGAAGTCTATCTAATTGACTTTCCTTTTCACCATATATATATACAGTATATGAAGACTCTAATTTAGTTCTTATATCACTTGCTAACAGCTCAAAATTTTTATTAAAAACAGGCTGAGGAGATATATTAAAATCAATTGTTTCAATATTTTTATATGATAGTGGAGTATCAATGAATACTTTCTTAAAATCAGATAATGTACTATAAAATTCTGCATCTCTATAATTATCAGAACTATCTAACCATATCAAAGAATCTTTATGTAAAAGATTTGTTATATAATACTCATTATCATTATCAATTATATTTGACCATATATCAACACTATCTAATTCATTTACTGATAATTGTGTATTAATATCAAAGCTATTTATCTTTTCCACCTCATCTCCAAAAAATGAAAGCCTATAAGGCATATTATCTGTATATGAAAATATATCAATAATAGCACCTCGTATAGCAAATTGTCCAGGAGATGACACAAAATCTACCTTTTCAAATCCATTATTAAAAAGCTTAGTTTTAAGTTCTTCATAAGATATTTCTGTATTTTTAGTGATTTTAATGCTCGATTTTTCTATATTATCACGATGAGGAAGTTTTTCTTGTAAAGCTTCAGGATAAGTAACTACTATTAAAAAATCATCAAACTTATAATCTATTATTTTAGATATAGCGGACGTTCTTTGAACTACTAAACTTGACTTATAATTACTCCTTTCTATATTCTTACCAGATATAGGTAAAAAATACACCCTATCTCCTTCTACTAATTTATAAAGGTCTGATGCACAATACTCTGCCTCCTCTTTATTAGCTAAGACTATTAAATTCAAGCCCTTAGATACTACTTGAGATAATACAAACCATCTTGCTGATAAAAACAAACCTTTACAAAAACTTTCTTTTTGTGTCTTTATAGAATTCTCTAATTGTGTTGATTTCTTAGAACTTATCCACATTTTACACTAAAATATTGTTAATAACTATATAAAATTCTGTTAATACTAAGTGTATAACGTGTACAAAAGTAATAATAACTTATTTTTTATTTATAAAATATTTTAGATAAGCATCGAAGTTTTTATATTATCAAATTATTAATACACATTTTTTATAAATTTTATTAATAGATAAATCTTAATTTATACACATTTTATAATTACTGATTATCAAACACTTAAGATAGTTATACACTTTTACACACATATATATACAATATTATTTTTCTTTATATACTATAAAGTTTAATTATATTTATAATTCATTTTGATAAAAGTTTTTGTTAATGGAGAATAATTTTAATCCTCACACATCTAAATTTGAAAAAGATAAGGAGTTTGAAGGTGCTATAAGGCCACAAGAACTCTTGGATTTTACAGGGCAAGATAAAATTATAGAAAATTTAAAGATTTTTATTGCTGCTGCAAAATTAAGAGGAGAATCTTTGGATCACGTTTTATTTCATGGGCCTCCAGGTTTAGGTAAAACAACTTTAGCTCATATTATAGCCAATGAACTTGGTGTTAATATGAAAATTACATCTGGTCCAGTTTTAGATAAGCCTGGTGATTTGGCTGGATTATTAACTTCTTTAGATGAGGGTGATGTATTGTTTATAGATGAAATACATCGTCTATCTGCCGAAGTAGAGGAATATTTATATTCTGCAATGGAAGATTATGTTATTGATATTATGATTGATAAAGGACCAGGAGCTAGGTCTGTCAGATTATCATTAAATCCTTTTACCTTAATAGGTGCTACTACAAGAAGTGGGCTTTTAACCTCTCCTTTGAGGGCTAGATTTGGTATAACATGTGCGTTGGAATATTATGATATTAAGGATTTGGTATATATTATCAAAAGAAGTTCAGATATTCTATCTATAGGTATAGATACTCAAGCTGCAAAGATTATAGCCATGAGGAGTAGGGGAACCCCACGTATTGCAAATGCCTTACTTAGGAGGGTTAGAGATTTTGCACAGGTTAAGGGTAATGGTACTATTGATGTAGATATAGCAAATTTTGCCTTAGATGCTCTTAATATTGATACTAGGGGACTTGATCAAATTGATAATAAGATATTGAGTACTATTATAACTAAGTTTAAAGGTGGTCCTGTCGGTATTAGTACAATAGCTACTGCTGTATCTGAAGATGCTGGTACTATTGAAGAAGTTTATGAGCCTTTTTTAATAAAAGAGGGCTTTATACAAAGAACATCTAGGGGTAGAATAGTTACTGAATTGGCATATAAACATCTAGGTTTAGATACTTATATGAATAATAATAATCCATTTGATAGTGATAAAAACCTATTTGAGTGAAAATTGATATAAAATTATAATAATTTGTTATTTTTTTACTGAATAATCGAATAAGTTTTAATAAATTTGCGAAACGAAGTTTAATTAATGTAATTATACTTCAGCAATTTTTAGGATATACTTTTAAAAAGGTGATTTTATTTCCTATAAAGGTTTTAAAATCTCTTGAGTTGTATATAAATTGTATTAGAAACAATTTCATAATAACTATAAAATGGCCGATAAATTTATCTCAAAAATTCCTGATGGACCTTTGTCAGAAAAATGGACAAAGCGTAAGTCAGAAATTCGTCTTGTCAGTCCTAATAATAAAAGGAAACTTGAAATTATTGTAGTAGGTACAGGTTTAGGTGGTGCAGCAGCAGCATCTTCACTTGGAGAATTAGGATACAATGTTAAAGTTTTCTGTATTAGTGATTCTCCTCGTAGGGCACACTCAATTGCTGCTCAGGGTGGTATTAATGCAGCAAAGAATTATCAAAGCGATAATGATTCTGTTTATCGTCTTTTCTATGACACAATTAAAGGAGGCGACTATCGTAGTCGTGAAGCAAACGTATATCGTTTAGCAGAAGTTAGTGCTGATATTATAGATCAGTGCGTTGCTCAGGGAGTTCCTTTTGCAAGGGAATATGGTGGTTACTTAGCAAATCGTTCTTTCGGTGGTGTGCAAGTAAGTCGTACATTCTATGCTAGGGGACAAACAGGACAACAATTGCTTCTTGGAGCTTATGCTTCTTTAAATAAAGAGATAGCTGCAGGTACTGTAAAAAGTTATCCTAGACATGAAATGCTAGATTTAGTTATCATTAATGGGGAAGCTAAAGGTATTATAGCAAGAAATCTAGTAACAGGTAAATTGGAAAGATTTGGTGCTCATGCAGTTGTAATTGCAACAGGTGGATATGGTAATACCTATTTCCTATCTACTAATGCTATGAATAGTAATGGTTCAGCAGCTTGGCAATGTTATAAGAGAGGTGCTTATTTTGCAAACCCTTGTTTTGCTCAGATTCACCCTACTTGTATACCTGTTCACGGATTACAGCAATCTAAATTGACTCTTATGTCAGAGTCTTTGAGAAATGATGGTAGAATATGGGTTCCTAAGAAAATGGAGGATGTTGAAAAATTGCGTAAGCATAAGATTAAGGCGTCTCAAATACCTGAGGAAGATAGGGATTATTATTTGGAGCGTCGTTATCCTGCATTTGGTAACTTAGTGCCACGTGATGTTGCATCTAGAGCAGCAAAAGAAAGATGTGATGCTGGATTTGGTGTAAATGAAACAGGTTTGGCTGTGTTCCTTGATTTTAAGGACGCTATCAATAGATTAGGTGAAAAGAGGGTAGCAGAGCGTTATGGTAACCTTTTTGATATGTATGAAAAGATTACTGCTTCAAGTCCATGGAAAGAACCTATGATGATATATCCTGCAATACACTACACTATGGGTGGTATTTGGGTAGATTATGATTTACAGACTACTATACCTGGATTATATGCAATAGGTGAGGCTAACTTCTCAGATCATGGAGGAAACAGGTTAGGTGCATCTGCTCTTATGCAAGGTTTAGCAGACGGATATTTTATTCTTCCTATAACAATAGGTGATTATCTATCACATAAATTCTCTGAACCTAAAACTGATACTAATGCACCTGAATTTGCAAAGGTAGAGGCAGAGATTCAACAGAAGATAGATAAATTATTCTCTATTAAGGGAAAACAAACAGTAGACTCTTTACATAAGAAATTAGGTCATATTATGTGGGAATATGTAGGTATGGCACGTGATGCAGAGGGTCTTAAAACAGCAATTAAAGAGATACAAGAACTTAAAAAAGTGTTCTGGTCTGATGTATGTGTACCTGGTGAAAAGGCAGAGTTTAACCAAGAATTGGAAAAAGCCTTGAGATTAGCTGATTTCTTTGAAATTGGAGAGTTGATGGCAAGAGATGCCTTGAATAGAAATGAATCTTGTGGAGGTCACTTCCGTACAGAAAGTCAAACTCCTGAAGGTGAGGCTAAGCGTGATGATGAGAATTATATGTATGTAGCTTCTTGGGAATATAAAGGGGAGAATGTTGAGCCAGAACTGCATAAAGAGCCTCTCAAATATGAGTTTATAAAGGTGGCTACTAGAAATTATAAAGACTAATTGGCTATGGAATTTAATCTTAAAATATGGCGTCAAAAAAACGCTAATTCAAAAGGACATTTTGAAACTTATAAAATCTCTGATATAGAGGAAGATGCTTCTTTCTTGGAGATGTTAGATATTCTTAATGAACAACTTATTAGGGAAGGAATAGATCCGGTAGCCGTTGATAAGGGCTGCAAGAGTAGTGGTCCTGTATCTTTTGACCATGATTGTCGTGAAGGTATATGTGGTGCTTGTTCTCTTTATATAGATGGTAGAGCTCATGGTCCAGACGATCATGTTACTACTTGTCAGTTATTTATGCGTCACTTTAAAGATGGTGCTACTATAACTGTTGAGCCTTGGAGGAGTTCAGGTTTTCCTGTTATAAAAGACTTAGTAGTTGATCGTACAGCATTTGATAAAATACTTCAAGCAGGAGGTTTTGTTTCTGTGAGAACAGGTTCTGCACAAGATGCAAATAATATACTTATACCTCATGATCAAGCTGAGCAAAGTATGGATGCTGCTGCTTGTATAGGGTGTGGAGCTTGTGTAGCTACTTGTAAAAATGGTTCAGCAATGCTTTTTGTAGGTGCTAGAGTTAGTTCTTTAGCTTTACTACCTCAAGGTAAATTAGAAGCTGCAAGAAGAGCAAAATCTATGGTTGCAAAGATGGACGATTTAGGTTTTGGTAACTGTACCAATACACGTGCATGTGAAATGGAATGTCCAAAAGGTATTTCAGTAGATCATATTGCTAGATTAAATAGGGAGTTCTTAAAGGCAAAATTTGCTGAATAAGCATTCTTTTATAATATAAATTTAGGCTGGGATAATTAATTTTTCCCAGCCTATTTTTTAGTAATAATATTTTATAGGTTTAAGTAGAGTTGTTTGTATATATTATTTATAGCTATTTAGGTAAAAAGTATTTTTTATAATATATTTAAGTAAAGCTAATTAGACCTGTATATTACAAATTTATTAGGTTCTAATTCTATATGCTTGCCATTTAATACCTTTTCTGTGATTAGTTCAGTCCAATTATTACTTCCATTCAAATCAAATGACCTATTTTGTTCAGTACCAAAATTTGCAATCAAATAGTAGTTTTTATTATTTGCAGATAGTTGTATAAATCTTGCCCTGTTCCAATCTTCTTTAGAAACATCCCAGTAAGGCATATCATATCCAGATTTGAATATATTTTTCCTTATCTCTATTAGTTTTTTGTATGTATTATAGAGATCTTTTCTATTTTTCTCATCTTTCTTTGATAAATAACTTGTTTTTTTACCTGTTCTACCACCCTGTTCTATACTTAGGTCGTATCCTAATTCTTGGAATTGCCAAATCATTTTAGGACCTCTGTCAAGAAGTTCAAAAGCAGCAAGCATCTTTAATCTTTCATAAGAGTTAGATACACTGTTTTTTAGGTAAGGAATAGCGTATTCTTTTTGTTTAAAAGCAATCCTTTCTTCATCATGACTCTCTATAAAGCTTACTAGTGAGGCTTTTGGCATACCAGATTTTTCAGCATCCATAGACTCAAAACTACTGTTTTTAGAATATCCCATGGCAGCTTCAGCAAATTGATGATTCATATTTCTCCATAGCATAAAGCCTTTTTCTGCAAGTTCTTTTTCTTCTCTATATTCTGCAAAATGCTCTAGAATAGCATATGTATTCTTATGTTTATCTTTAAATGAGTTGTAATAAGAGCTTAGTATTGCTACTCTTTGTTCATCATAATTATTAACATTGCTTTCATTACTATGTCTTTGAGTAAAGCCTTTTGAAAGGTCAAATCTTAGTCCATCAATTTTATAGTTATCAATAAGATAATTAAGATTTCTCTCAAAAAAATCTTTAACTAATTTACTTTCATGATTGAAATCAACAAAGACGCTATATGGGTGAGGAGCATCTACATTGAACCATGGGTTATTACTTGATGGCTTTTGTTTAGTAGAATCCCAATAGAGGCTAGCGTATGGAAAGTTTTTCGTAGCATGGTTATATACAATATCAAATATAACGGCTATACCACGTTTGTGGCATTCATCAATAAAATCCTTGTAATCATCATCTGTACCATAAGCCTTATCTAATGCAAAATAGAAACATGGATTATAACCCCATGAGTCGTTACCATCAAATTCTTGAACAGGCATTAGTTCTATTGCATTTACTCCTAGATTTGCAATATAATCAAGATTGTTTTTAACAGCCTTTATAGTACCTTCATCAGTAAAGTCTCTGATTAATAGTTCATATATAAGCAAATTATCTTTGTCTACGGCTTTAAAGTTATTACTATATCTCCAGTTATATTCTTGTTTAGATAAGTTAATATATGATACAGCTCCCGTTGTTTGGCTTGGGTATTCAGGCATATTAGGGTAAGTACTTGCTGGTATATAATGATCTTCAGGCATTAATACCATAGTACTATAAGGGTCTGCTACTTTAACTGTTTTATCTTCATTTATAAGATTGTATTGGTACTCAATAATGTCAGAAGTCTTGTCTATACTAATCCACCATAGACCCTTATTATTATCCCTGAACATTCGATAATTATCATTGATTTTCCAGTCATTAAAGTTGCCAATTAGATAGGCATCTTTATAATAATTACCATTATTGTCTTTATCATATAGTACAAAAGTAAGCTTACTATCCTTAATATTTAAGCCCATTTCCATACCCTCGGGTAAAGACTTTTCAATTATAGGCTTAAAAACAAATTTAGTATCTTTTACAGGCAAAAAAGTATCTGCTTCAATGCCTTTTTTACTTCCATCTTCATTTCTTATAACAATGCCTATTTTTACTATAATTTCAGAATTATCAGCCTTAAACCACTGTCTTATAGTAGGAGAAAATTCTAGTTTCCACTTATTATCTTCTACTTTAGTCATTTTGCATTGCTCTATATTTGTGTTCCAATCTGCAGGTACATGTTTCCATCCTGACTCATCTACTATTCCTGCATGAACATATATATCACCTTTATAATCGTATAAAGGAGAATCTTTCTTGGGGGCAAAATATAGTGTAAAAGCTTTATCAGACTCTATATTTTCAGGTACTGTGAAAATTACTTTATCTGATACTATATTGCTAGAATTATCTACTTCTTCTACTGTATCATTGTTATTATTATTGTTAGGTGTATCAGGTATAGCAGGATCATTACAAGAAACAATAAAAATAGAGCAAAGTACTAATATTAAATTGATTAGTTTTAATTTCATCATAATTTAAGATTAAAAAATAAATATCCTCTATATTGTTTTTCTTATAAGCTAAAATAATCTTTCTAGCTTGTTATGGATAACTTAAAGTAAGATAGCAATATAGAGAATATTTTATTAAGTGAGTATTAGTTTAATTTCTTAAAGATATAATATCCTTCAATATCATTGAAATAAACATTATAGTTACCAGCAAGTTCTGCAGGTATAGTTATTTCTGCAGCTTCTTTTGATGCCTTTCCATAATTGAATGAATTACTCAAGTTAAGTATTGTATTATCTAAATTAAATTTAAGATTACCTTCTTTTAGAGTTACATTCTTTTTAAACCAGTTATGACTTAGACCTTGCTCCTTTTCTAATGATACAGGGTTATCAAGAGCTGATCCTTCTATACTTATTGCAGTATATGTTTTAGGTGCAGTAGTGAGTTTTTCTACGCTCAATTTGTAATTTGAAATATCTCCTTCGGCTACTGTGAAGATTAATTTATAGTAGCCTGCTTCACTTATCTTTTTGATATTAGTCTCACCTCCTTCCCAAGTTAGCTGACCATCTATCATTCCAATAACGTGATCCCATTCTTTATAATCTTCTTCTGGAACTATTTTAAATTCAGCATTTTCTTTAAAATTAGCAATAAAGATAAACTCTTTACTATCAACATTATCTAAGAATAACTGATAATCTATGTAATTAATATTCCAGAGTTCACCTCCTTCAAACATATTTCCTACAAGATTATATCCTTTTATATCAGCTACCTTAATTTCTGTTTGTTTTTCTAATGTAATTGTAATATTAATTTTATTAGACTTAGTGCTGTTTGATGGTTCATTAATAGCATTTACGTAAATATATGCGTTTATATCATTGTTACCATCTATTAGACCTAACTCTGTTTTAATATTATTTAATTCTTCAAAACTAAAGCTTTTAGAATTACCGTTAATGTCAAATGATATTTTTTTGTTAGCAGTAGAATTTTCTAAAATAAGTTTGTATGAATATGTATCATCTGTAAGTAAGTCAGCATTTGTCCATGAAGCTATAAGAGATTTACTGTTATATTTCTCTTTATTGCTTAAGTTAATAGTTGTATTTGATATAGTTAACTTAGGTGCTATTTTATCTTTAGATATAATTAGAGAAAAAGTGCTACTTGTAGAACTTAATTTTTCAGTATTGTCTGCACTTGTAGCTGTAATACTTATCTCTATTGTATAGAATATATTATATTTTAATTTAAGTTGTTCAAGTGATATTTTTTTAAGTTCTTCGTATGTAATATTTTGTGTATTATTTCCTGTTAAATCAATACTTGTTCTAGTATTGTTTATAGAATTAGAAAGATTTAAACTATAATTAATTGTAGTTTCTTTACCAAAATCTGCATTAGTCCAGTTTACTACTAGATTGTTATCAAGATTATAATCTCCTATACTTATGTTTGTAGGATTTATATTCAATGTAGG
Source organism: Candidatus Cryptobacteroides sp. (assembly GCA_029257745.1). Classification (GTDB taxonomy): domain Bacteria; phylum Bacteroidota; class Bacteroidia; order Bacteroidales; family UBA932; genus Cryptobacteroides. Next base: position 46,587 of record JARIAS010000060.1, read on the forward strand.
CTTTACAGCAACTTTCTTTGATATAACAATAATAGTTATCAATTTATTATCAGATACGAGCTTTAACTCTTCAGTATTGTTTTCTATCTTTGGCTCAGCTGATACATTTACTGTAATAGAATATTCCTTATCGTTATTTATATGTAATTGCTCTATTGCAACTTTCTTTAAATATTCGTATGTAAATGATTGAGTGTTTTTTCCACTTAGTTCTATGCTATATGTAGATTTATTTTCTTCACTACTTAGATTTAGTTTATAAGTGTTTTCTGCTTTAAGTCCAAAGTCTGCATCAGTCCAGTTTATAGTTATATTTTCATTTAAGTTGTCTTCAGATATACTTATAATATTTTTATCTATGCTAAAAGTAGGCTTAATAGCTATTTTTTTTGCTATTAGTTTTATTGTAATTTGTTTATTATCAGATACTAATTTTAAATTTTCTGTATTATTTTCTATTATAGGTTCTGAAGATATATTAACATCTATTGTATATATTTTGTCATAATTAATATGAAGTTGTTCTATAGCTATTTTTTTTATTTCTGCTAATGAAAAAGATTGTTCATTCTTTCCACTTAGAGTAACACTTGCAGATGAGTTTAATTCATTGCATATAAAATTTAGATAGTATCTATTTTCTGCTTCAAGTCCAAAGTCTGCATTAGTCCATGTGAAATTAATTTCTTCATTAAGATTCTCTTCTGAAATAGAAATATCAGAAGTATTGATATTAAATGTCGGTTTTACTTCAACTCTCTCTTTTACATTGTCATCTTTGTTTTTATCACCGTCATTGTTTTCATCTGTATTATTGTTTTCGTCACTGTCCTTGTTATTATCTGTATTATTGTTTTCATCTACAGTATCTTTTTTATTATCATCACTGCTCTCTTCTGTATTATTTTCTTCAGGTGAAATAATAAATTTAATATCAATGACATTTGATTTTAAGTCTATATTGTTTTCATTTTGTCTAGCTATAATATACACTTTTAAAGTATGATCTCCAGATGATAATTTAAGAGTATTTGTTAGAAGTTCTTTTATTTTTGAATATGGAATACTTTCTGTATTCTTTTGTGTAAGAGATAGTTTAGCAGTATTTTTATCTTTACTGCTTTCTATACAGAATAAGTAATCTGCTTTTCCAGTTTTAGCAAATTCAGCATTTGTCCATGTTAATTTTAAAGACTTGCTATTTAAATTCTCCTTATTAAGGATAATATCATCTTTAGATATTGTAAGATAAGGTTTTTTATTCTGTTTTTCTATTGTAATATCTTTATCTTTTTTACATGCACATATAAGGCATATAAAAGCTACTATGGCATATTTAATCCAGTGTTTCATAATTATTGATATTTAGAGTTAATTCTATTTTAATATTTAAAATATTCTCTATATTGTTTTTCTTATAAGATAAAATTATCTTTCTATCTTGTTAAGGATAACTTTAAGGTAAGAGAGCAATATAGAGAATATTGTATTAAGCGAGTATTATTTTAATTTCTTAAATATATACATTCCTGTTAGATCATTGAAGTACACATCATAATTACCTGCAAGGTCTGCAGTAATATCAAAGTTATCCCCACCTGCTTTAGCAGTACCATATGGAAGATTAGCCACTAGTGCCCAATTGCTTGACCAGGCATGGTTTGCTCTAATCTTTAATTTACCTTCTTTTAGAGTAATGCCTTTACCTACCCAAAGGTGTTCAGTACCAGGTGCTTTTGTAAGATCTATATCTTTCTCCAGGCTTATGCCAGCAGTACCTATTAGACCTATATGCTCAAAAGTAGTAGTAGAGCCAGTATATTTTTCAACAGCAAGGGTAAGATCTTCACTATTAAAGCTAATGTGGTAGTAACCAGCCTCTTGTATAAGTTTGATATTAGTATCACCTCCTTTCCAAGTTAGCTGACCATCTATCATTCCAATAACGTGATCCCATTCTTTATAATCTTCTTCTGGAACTATTTTAAATTCAGCATTTGCTTTGAATTTACCTACATATTCAAAAGTTTTGCTCTCCATATCACTTAGGAAGAACTGATAATCTCTGTACTTAATATTCCATTTTTCACCTCTTTCAAACATATCTCCTACAAGGTTATATCCTTTTGGTATAAGACTAATACCTTCTATACTGCATTTAATATTTTCTATATTTGAACCTATTTCATAATCCTTGTTAGTGATTGGTTCAGAACCTAAAGCTCTTGCAACTACAGCAAGCTGCAAATCATATTCATTATCACCTTCTAACTTGAAGTCTTTAAGAATAATCTCACTGAGTCTTTTGAAGTTAATACTACCTTGCAAATTATCAGAAAGAACATCAAAAACCTCTTGTTCTTTATAGCTTACTTTCAAATAATATTTAACTATAATATTTGAGCCAAAGTTTGTTTTAGTCCAAGTAAAGCTAAGGCTTTCTTTGTCTAAATTAGATTTATTTATACTAATAGACTCTTGCTTATTATTTATTGTAAAAGATATTTTTTCACCTTTATTTAGTGTAACTATATCTCTATCTGCTTTGCAAGAATTGAATGTAATAATACTTGCAATGCAGAGCATTATGATATATATAATATTCTTTTTCATAATATATTATTTTAATATCCTTTGTTTTGTTGTAAATTTTTAGAGTTTGCATTTCTATCAGATGCAGGAATAGGGAAGATATTGTAATGTTCGCTAACTGCCTGTCCTTTCTCTACTCCACCTTTCCAGTCCCATAGATATTTATCGGTAGTAAACATCTCAAAACGAATTAGGTCTGTACGCCTAAATCCTTCCCAATATAACTCTCTTCCTCTTTCATCTATAATATCCTTTAGCTCTAGATTTGTTACATTAGCTGAGCTATTGCCATATGCTCTTTCACGTAGTTTGTTAAAGTATTCTATAGCTTTAGCCTTGTCTCCACCTGATCTAAGTGCTGATTCTGCATATATCAGATACATTTCTGCTAATCTAAATAGAGGAAAATCTATATCTGAGAATGTTGCATCTGAACCGTCT
>JARIAS010000065.1 GCA_029257745.1 Candidatus Cryptobacteroides sp.
AGCCTCACTTAGATTAACAGTCTTAGTCATAGGGTTGTAGTGGTCACTTAATTTTCCAGCTATACATTCTACTTTTACATCTGAAATAGCATGGTCTGCCAGCATCTTTCTTGCGACTTCAGCTCCAGTCATAGACGCATTATTGCCTATCTTAGAATATTTATCAAACTTGCTATTGAGCTGATATTGAATATAGTAGCTTATAGCCATAGTGGCTATCATTAATAAGAAAATCATTGTCTTTTGATATTTAAAATAAACTTATATGGTTTCTATAATCAATAATTATGCCTATGGAAATTTATGACTATTTGGCATAATATCTATATAATTTAGCTTATTTGAAAAATATTATGAACATTGTTCATGGTTAATTAAAAATGTGTATATTAGTAATATTATTGTATAAAAATATGTCTGATCTGTCAACAAGAGAATTAATATTAAAGGTAGCGAAAGATGAGTTTTTAGCTAAAGGTTTTAGAGATGCTTCTTTAAGGAATATCTCCTCGGAAGTGGGTGTTGCTGTGAGTAATATATATAATCATTTTAAGAATAAAGATGATTTGTTTAGGGAATTGGTCCGTCCATTATTGGAGTTATGGGATAGTTATATGGAGTCTCATTTTTCTAGTGAAGAGGCTGAGTTGTTTGCTGATACGGACTATGAAAAGTATAAGCAGCTGATGCAGAAAAGCTTGATTTTCTTAGTAAAAGAATATCCACAAGAACTGAAATTATTATTATTGTATTCTTCAGGTTCGTCCTTGGAATATTTTATGGAAGAATATATTGATAAAATGTGTATGAGGTCATTTAAGTGGTTTCAAGACTTTAAGGAAAAATATCCTGATGCAAATATAGATATATCCCCATTTATGATACGTTTTCAGTCATCCTTATTACCAAGTTTGCTGAAAAATATATTAATAGATAATAGTTTGACAGAGGCAGATTTGATGAAAATTTTTGATGAATACGTATTATTTACAATGGCTGGTTGGAAAAGCCTTATGGCAATAAGATAATTATAATATCTCTCACATTATGAAGATATTAGCACTGCCAGTCAATCTCGTCTTTACCTAGTTTCCTAAGGATTGCATTACTTTTTGAAAAATGTTTACAGCCGAAGAATGCTCCTCTTGCTAGTGGAGAGGGGTGGGCAGTTTCGAGGATAAAGTGTTTGTCTGTATTTATCAAAGTTTTTTTGCTTTTAGCATAGTTTCCCCAAAGTAAGAATATAATTGAACTGAAATTGTCAGAAATCTTTTTGATTACTCTGTCTGTAAATTCTTCCCAGCCAATTTTGGCATGTGATGCTGCTTCATTAGCCCTTACTGTCAGTATACTATTTAGTAATAATATGCCTTGATTAGCCCATGGGCTTAAATCCCCATTCTCCGATACTAGAATATTAATATCTGAATGTATTTCCTTAAAAATGTTACGTAGTGATGGCGGTAGTTTTTGTCCATTAGGTACAGAAAAGGATAAACCCATAGCCTGTCCTTTTTGATGATATGGATCTTGACCTATTAGTACTATTTTCAACTTTTTTAAGGGACATAGGTTAAAAGCATTAAATATCATATCTTCAGATGGATAAATATTTTCACCACTAGCTTTACGCCTATCAAGTTCTTGTTGAATATTATAAAAATTAGAAGATTGGAGCTCTTCTTTTAAGAAGTTACTCCAATCTTTATTTATTATGAATTGCATTTGTACAATTTTAAATTACTTATTTTATTCAAAAATAAAATTAATAACATCATTCGCATTCTTTACATAGTGGAAGTCTAGACCTTCTAAATAGATCTCTTTTACATCTTCTATATCTTTTCTGTTATCTTCAGAAAGTAGAATGGTCTTAACACCAGCTCTTTTAGCAGCGAGTATCTTTTCCTTTATTCCACCAACAGGTAGGACTTTTCCTCTTAATGTTATCTCTCCAGTCATCGCAATATGACTTTTTATCTCTTGATTTCTTAGAGCAGACACCATAGAACTTAAAAGTGTTATACCTGCAGAAGGTCCATCTTTAGGAACAGCACCCTCTGGTACGTGTATATGAATATCCTTTTCTGCAAATTCTTCAGGACTTAGTTTTGCTATCTCAGGTTGGGCCTTGATATATTTATAAGCTATTGTTGCAGACTCCTTCATGACATCTCCAAGATTACCTGTTATGCTTAGTAGCCCCTTACCTTTGCTTACAGAACTTTCTACAAATAAGACTTCGCCACCAACTGAAGTCCATGCCAAGCCTGTAACTATACCTACACCTTCATTTCCTTCTTGTTTGTCATGTTGTGCTATTGGCAATCCAAGATATTCTTTAAGATGCTCCTGCTTAATTGTCTTAGGATATTTTTCCTCCATAGCAATTTTTTTAGCCGTAAGTCTGGCAATTTTGGCAATATTCTTATCTAGTCCACGAACACCAGACTCTCTAGTATAGTCTTCTATTATTTTATTAATAGCCGTATTATCTATTTTTAAGGCTTTTTTGTCAAGTCCATGCTCTTCTAATTGCTTAGGTAATAGAAATTTCTTAGCAATTTCTGCCTTTTCTTCAGCAATATATCCTGATACATTTATTAACTCTAATCTATCAAGTAGGGGAGCTTGTATGGTAGACAAAGTATTTGCAGTTGTAATGAATAATACCTTAGATAGGTCATAGTCTTTATCCAAATAGTTGTCATGAAAGCTTGTATTCTGTTCAGGATCAAGTGCTTCCAGTAATGCAGATGAGGGGTCGCTCTTAAAATCTGAGTTGAGCTTATCTATCTCATCAAGAACAATTACAGGATTAGACGTACCTGCCTTTTGAATACCTGCAAGTATTCTACCTGGCATGGCACCTATATAAGTTTTTCTATGCCCTCTAATTTCAGCCTCATCATGCATACCGCCCAAGGCTATTCTTATGTATTCTCTGCCTAAGGCTTTCGCAATAGATTTTCCTAGACTTGTTTTACCTACTCCCGGAGGACCATATAAGCAAAGGATAGGAGATTTCATATTGCCCTTTAATTTAAGAACTGCAAGGTATTCAATTATCCTATCTTTTACCTTGTCTAATCCAAAGTGATCTGAATCCAAGACTTTTTGTGCGTGTTTAAGATCAAGATTATCCTTAGATGTATGGTCCCAAGGCAATTCAATCATGAATTGAAGGTAATTGTATAATATGCTATAATCTGGAGATGATGGATTATATCTTTCAAGCTTTGTAAGCTCTTTTAAGAAATATTCTTTTATCTCTTTAGGCCATTTCTTTTTTTCAGCTTCACGTTTGAAATTTTCAATATCCTGACTTTCATCAATACCCAGTTCTTCTTGAATAGTCCTAAGTTGGTTATTAAGAAAATACTCCCTTTGTTGCTGATCCATGTCAGATCTTACTTTGGAGTTTATTTCTTGTTTTAACTTAATAAATTCTTCCTCTTTCTTTAAGGCACTAAGTAATTTTATCGCTCTTTCTAATATGTCTGAAGTTTCAATTAATTTTACCTTAGATTGAAAATCTTCTATCTGTATAGTAGTGGCAATAAAATTGACAACAAAACTGAAGTTGTCATCAAAGTGTCTAATAGCAGTAATAGACTCCTTGTTAGCTGTGCCTGATGCTTTTAATATGTTGATAGCAGACTCTTTAAGTTCCTTTTTTAATATCTCTAGTTGGGTTCTCATCTCCAGAGACTCAGCGTCTGGTCTAGTCTCATCGGCATAGTGTACTCTTGCACTGATAAACGGGTCGTAAGCTACTATTGAATCTATCTCTATACGCTTAAATCCTTGAATAATAGCAGATATAGTACCATCGGGAAGTTCAAAAGTCTTTAGAATGCGAGCAGTAATACCAAATTTACACAAGTCTTCTGCCTTTGGATCTTCTTCCAATAAGTTTTGTTGTGGAACTGCTGCAATTAAGCTATTGTGCTGGCTTGCATATTCTATAAGTCTTTTTGATTTCTTTCTACCTACAATTACAGGAAAAGCCGTTCCCGGAAATATTACAGCATTCCTTAATGCTAAAACAGGTAGGCTATCGGGTAATTGCTCCTCAGGTATTTTATCCCCATCTGTTGGAGTTATAGGAATAATACTAACTTCTGCACTAGCTGATAGGTAGTTTGTCTTTTTGTCGAAATCACTCATATTTTATGTTATTCTTTATTCTTATTATGTTCCCAAGAGCTAATAATAATGTAAATATTCTATTAGCTATGACAAAATGTCATTATTGCCTAATTTGATAGGCGTATATATTATATAGTCAATCATTGTGCCATACTTAGTTTGTCTAAATCTTGCTGACATTATGACTTTATAAGTATTGCAATTGAGCCTCTACGGATTATTTGATTATGCAAATTTAGCCCCTAATATTTTGATATTACAAAAATTAGGTATACTTTTGCATTTGCAATAAATGAAATAGAATTTAAAAATAATAAGTATGACAAAGGCAGAAATCGTAAACGAGATTGCTAAATCTAAAAATATCGAGAAGATTGTAGTGCAAAAGGTTGTTGAATCTTTTATGGAATGTATTAAGTCTTCTCTAGAACAAGGCGAGGCTGTGTATCTACGTGGATTTGGTAGTTTTATCATTAGAGAAAGAGCAGAGAAAAAGGCTAGAAATATTACAAAAAATACAACTATCACTATCCCAGCTCATAATGTTCCAGCGTTTAAACCTGCTAAGGTTTTTCTAGCTTCAGTAAAGAAACAATAATTAAAACTAAATAGATATGCCAAGCGGTAAAAAAAGAAAAAGACACAAGATGGCAACACATAAACGTAAAAAACGTTTGCGTAAGAATAGACATAAGAAGAAATAATCTTAGTCTGCCATTTTAGCAGTATGCTAAAAAGAGGCTGTTCGGTTTTTCCGGTAGCCTCTTAAATTTATTAGAAAGCTAGTACTTTTATTAATATACAATGGTATACTTATTTTTAATAGACTAGCTTTTTTATTCATAAAAGGCATAGGCCTTAAAACAAATATTTATTCCTGATGGAATCTGAAAAGGAAGCTATTAAAGATTTACTTGTCGATGTAAGATCGACTGAAGTTCAAATAGCTCTATTGGAAAATAATAGGCTAATAGAACTTAATAAGGAGTCTAGCACAGGGCGAAGCTTTTCTGTTGGAGATGTATATCTTGGACGAGTAAAAAAGATAATGCCTGCTTTAAATGCTGCCTTTGTAGATATTGGAGATGAGAAAGAAGCTTTTATTCATTATCTTGATTTAGGTTTTTATTTTGGAGCTTTTGATGAATTTGCAAGAAGGCTAAATTCAAATACAGATGCTTCAAATTTATATAAAAGTATTAAATTAGGTAAGGTCTTAGAAAAAGAAGGTAGAATAGAAGAAGTATTAAAGCCTGGACAGATGATTATTGTCCAGATAGTTAAGGAACCCATATCTACTAAAGGCTCAAGACTGACTGCAGAGATTTCATTAGCAGGACGAAATATAGTATTACTACCTTTTGCAAATAAGGTAAGTATATCTCAGAAAATTTCTTCAAGAGAAGAAAAACGTAGATTAGAAACTCTTGTAAATAGTATTTTACCAGAAAATTATGGTGCTATAATAAGAACAGCAGCGGAAGGTAAAAATGCAGCTATTCTTGTAGCAGAATTAAAATCTCTCATAGAAAGATGGGAGGCTTCATGGGAAAAACTGTCAGCCTCAAAGGGTGTACAGCAACTATTGACAGAGTATAGTAAGACAACAACCATTTTAAGAGATTTGCTAAATGACTCTTTCTCTAATATTTATGTAAATGACGAGCTTGAGTATAAGGAGATAAGGAAGTACATATCAGTAATTTCTCCTTCCCAAGAGAGTATAGTTAAATATTATGACGGAAAGGAACCTATATTTGATCATTTTGAGGTTACCAGACAGATCAAGAGTGCATTTGGTAAGGTAGTTCCCATTAAACAAGGTGCCTACCTTGTTATAGAAAGTACGGAAGCTCTGAACGTAGTGGATGTTAATAGTGGTATAAGAGCCAAAAATAAGGAGCAAGAAGAAAATACCTTTGATGTAAACAAATATGCAGCAGAAGAGATTGCAAGGCAATTGAGGCTAAGGGATATGGGAGGTATTGTTATTATTGACTTTATTGATATGGACAGCCACGAGCATAGGCAGGAATTGTTTAAATATATGCAAGAGCTTATGCAAAATGATAGGGCAAAACATAATATATTGCCTTTAACTAAGTTTGGTTTGATGCAACTTACTAGACAGAGGGTAAGACCTGCTACTGAAGTTAATACGAGTGAGCAGTGCCCAAGTTGCAATGGTACAGGGAAAATATCAGCAAGTTTGCTTATTGATGAACAAATAGAGAGAAAACTTGCTTACTATACTGAGAATAATATTAAGACATTAGTCTTAAAGGTTAGCCCTATATTAGGGGCATACTTAAAAAGGGGATTGATATTCTCCTATATAAGTAAGTGGAAGAGAAAGTATAAGTGTAAGATAGATTTACAAGAAATAAGTGATTTTTCAGTTCTGCAAAATGAATTTTATGATGAAAATGGGGATAAGCTTGATGCTTAATCCCTATTTTTTATTTATATAGGCATATATAATTTATAGCTTATTAGACTTTAAGTCATTACTCTAAGAGCCCTCTTTTATTAATTATATATAATGTTAAGTGGTATAATTATGACAGATAATAATGTTAAATGTCATATAAGTCATACAAATTGCGACACTCTGTCAGATTATATATTAAAACAAAAGTTTTAGCATGCTATTTGTCGTAATATATATAAATTCTATAATAGAATAAACAATTAAAAATACGGAGGAATTATATATTATGGAACGTAAAGTTAAAACAAGAGTTAAGGGCTATAAGACAATCGATGGTGCTGGTGTTCATCTAATCAGAGTTCTAGGAGGTGAGACTGTACAAGAGTTTGATCCAATTCTAATGTTAGACTCATTTGACAGTTTAAATCCTGATGATTATACTGCCGGTTTTCCAATGCACCCACATAGGGGTATAGAGACTATCAGTTATGTTTCTAGAGGAAAAATGAAGCATAGAGACAGTTTAGGAAATGAGGATACTATTCACGATGGAGAGGTGCAGTGGATGAATTCAGGTTCTGGTATTATACACGAAGAATTAGTTCCAGAGGCAGATAGGCTGTTAGGAGTACAATTATGGCTAAATCTACCTGCTAAGGACAAGATGAGTAAACCATCTTATCATAGTATTAAAAAAGAGGACATTGTAGAAGTACCATTTGATGGGGGAAAGATAAGGGTATTAGCAGGTTCTTATAAGGATACTCAAGGCTATAAAGGAGATTATCTACCTTTGGATTATTATGATATTCATATGGATAAGGGTGCTGAAATCACCATAGATATGAAGGAAGATGACTCTGTTATGCTGTTTACATTATTAGGAGATGTATATGTGGGAGGAGAGTTAGTAGAATCTAAGACTGCTGTTAAATTAACTAATGGCCAGAGCGTAACAATTCAGAATAAAGGAGAGGAAAAGGTGCAAGTCCTTTATATGAAGTCAAGAGCTTTGAATGAGCCTGTTGCATGGGCAGGACCTATTGTAATGAATAGTAGGGAAGAAGTGTATAAGACATTTAATGAATTGGATAATGGTACATTTATTAAAGAAAATGTAGATTATTAATTATCAATATATTATATAAGAAAAGCAGAGGAGCAATTAGCCCCTCTGCTTTTCTTATATATTTTAACTAAGCTCTATCCTATTGAAGCAGTATTCTAATTTTATAGGATAAGCCCTAGTTATTATATGTTTAGTCTAAAGCTTCGTTAATTAAGAAGGCTAGGTTGGCATAATGCCCCATTTCTTCGCCTTCTTTGTTTTTCTCACAAATAGCTTTTGCTTTTATTAGTTTCTCAAATAATACTGCTTTAGCCTCAATCTTAGCAGAAGATAACTTACTTTTTTTAGCATCATCTGCCTTCAAGTCTAGAATATTAATTAGATTAGTTACATAAGCAAATTGCATATTCCTTTCAGCAGTGCTTAGTTTAGCTGTATTTTTCCATACAAAGGCATCTAAGTCATCCATAAATTCTTTTATAGAATATGTTGTATTATTTGAAAGAGAGTAACTTTTAGATATTCTTCCTATTGTGCCATTACTTAATATTATGTTCATTAAGTTAAGCATGTAGCCTGAAATATCATTTTCTGAGATAGCAAGTTTTTCCCTTACCTCATCTGTGAGTATCCATTGACTTTCTTCAAGAGCTTGATTAAGAACAAAGAATAGAGCCTCTTTTTGCTTTTCTTTAGAAATTGGCTGTACTGCATTTTTATTATCACCTTGAACAATGATATTTTTGTGAATACCTCCAATATATGCTATACAATGTGATAAGTATCTCTTAAATTGGGCTTGTATAGCTTCAAAAAGCTCTTTTTGCCTATCATAAGTCTTTCCTTCTTGTTCAGTCCATTTAAAGAGATTTTTTGTAGTAATCTTTAAGTTATTTATGCCATATGAGCTTGCTAACATAGCATCGTCTCCTAAATCCTCTGTTTGAGAATAAGGATCTTCTACTACAAGAATTTGTTGTGGCCCATATGTATAACGAGGATCATCTGCCTTGTCTTCTATCCATTTATTTAATGTAGAGACTTCCTCTTGTGGGTTTTTAGCTGAGAAAATTGGGGTGTAAGCCCATTGAATAGCAAATATATCGTAAACTCCAAGTCTAGGAGGAAGGAAATATCTTACGCCATCATTTGGCTGTGCAACATAGTTGTAACGTGCATAGTCCATAATTGATGGAGTTGTACCCCATTTTTTTGTAAAACTTGCTTTTCTTAAGTCTTCAACAGCATAAGCGTGAGATGCTCCCATATTATGCATTAATCCTAGAGTATGACCAACTTCATGTCCAAAAAGGTATCTTAGCATAGGTCCTAATACCTTTATATCATAGTTAAGACTTCTTGCCTTAGGATCTGCTGCTGCAGTTTGTACAAATCTCCATGAGTGTAAGAGGTCAAGAACGTTATGATAAAAGTATACTGATGATTGTAATATCTCACCAGAACGTGGGTCTGTCCATGAAGGCCCCATAGCATTAGCTGTCTTGGAAGATGAGTATATTATACAATTGAATCTTGCGTCATAAGGGTTAAAATCAGGATCTTTAGGATATTTTTTTGCTATGATAGCATTTTTAAATCCCGCTTTTTCAAAAGCTTTCTGCCAGTCCTCAATACCTTCTTTGATGTAAGGCCACCACTCATCTGGAAAGGCACTATCTACATAATAAATAATAGGCTTTTGTGGCTCTACCAGTTTACCCGCCTTCATCTTTGCTATATCTTCTGCTTTAGGCTCAAGTCTAAATCTATTAACATATCTTACCTTTTCCAAATTCATTTGATTTGTACTGATAATTGTACTTTGATCAGTAAAGAAGCCCAGTCTATCATCTGCAATTCGTCCTTGCATTGCCTTATCAGGAAGAAGGAGTAGGGAAGCGTTGATAACAGCTGTAAAAGGTTCTTTGTTTACAGAGTACACTGCACGTATACCTACATTTAAATTACTTGGATATGATGATATATTAATAATTGAAGAAAGATCCCTTTTAAATACTCCATTTAGTTTTTTTAGACCAAATAGTGCGTCAAATGGACTTGCTGGAAGAAATGGCGATATAGGACTTTCATTAGTTAGAAAAAGATTTGTTGCATTGATTACTACGGCAGAAGAGTCTTTGTTCCATGCTTCTATCTTAAAGGCACTAAGAATAGGTTGCATAGCATTATCCATCACCCTCTCATATATAGATGAAGACTTATCTGCCAATGTTTTTGTAGATACCTTGTGTAGGTATAATTTGCTATCATCTTTGCTCCAAGCTACCATAATTGGGCTAGTTGCCATCTGTCCTGCAATAACGTCTTTGTTGTTGCTGATTTTGCTGACTCTACCAGAGAATAGCATAGCTTTATCTAGTAATTTAACAGGTAATTCTAGATATAGTCTGTCTTTTACTAGGTGAAGATCAATAAAACCTTTTGCTGTCTTTGCCTCTTTAGTAATTATTTTATCATAATCACTAAGTTTCTTTTCGGCCTTTTCTTCTTTTTTATCTAGGCTCTTATTGTCTTTAGCCATTTTAACAATATCGCCAAAGTTTTGAGCATAAGATAGATAAGAAGACAAACTAAATAGTATACCAGAGCCTAATATCAGGGATAGTATTAAATTTCTTTTTATTAATTTCATATATTTTAAATTTGTTTATCTGTATTATTGCCTATTTCTTGTATATCAAAACCTATCTTAGCTTTAATGAAATTTCTTAAGATATTATACTTATTAATCATAATATCATAGCCTTTCATAAGTTCCATATTTTTTTGTTCAGAGCGAGATGTCATTTGAATAATATAATCTTCTACATATTTCTCAAGAGTATTTGCCTTTTTGAACTTAAAACTAAGAAGTTCGTTGTAAGTCCAAAATCCATCTGATTTTATGTTATATTTTGGATTGTCACTTCCTTCAATATTTTTATCATATAACTCTGCTGAAAAGGCTTTAAAATTATCAGGTACCTCTATAACATAACTAAAGATATATCTCCATGTAACTGCATGAAGTTGAGGGATTATTTTTGAGGTATAATCTGCCTCATTTAATTTGTCATCATTGCCACGTATATTTACTGCAATATGATCTCTACCCCTACCTACATCAAGCTGTTTCCTTTTATTACCAATGGAGTCACATATAAATATACGTAAGGGAAAGTATTTAGACTTGAATGATATAGGATATAAATTTAAAAATTTATCTCTTAGCATTTCAAGGTTTTTCAAGAGATATTCCTTTTTTTCAGAATTATTAATATCAATAGGTATATAATCAGCAGAGGTAAATGAACTTGTAGGATTATTATTTCCTAGATTCCACTTTGCATCTTCAGGTTTAAAATTATAGATAATCTCAATACCACTTGTTTTGTATATATCATATATGAGGTGGTCAATAGGGTCGGAACTATCTTTAATTATGTATTTAGCTTTGCTGCAGTTTGCTTTAATCGGTCTTTCTTTATTGCATGAAATTAGCCCTAGGCATATAAGTGGAATACATAGTACTATGCTATATATAAATTTATTCTGAGTATTCATGTTTTTATAATTTTACTTGGTTAATTGGCTAGCTAATGCCGGGTCTGATTCTCTTGCTAGTTGAGGAATAGCTAAAGTATATCTAGGGTCATGTTCTTTTAATACATACTCTTCACTACTACCATCTTCTATATTAGTTATATAACGATGAGTGATAGATGGCTGGTCCCATCGTCTTAAATCAAACCATCTGTGATATTCAAATAAAAGTTCTTTTCTGCGTTCTGCTCTTACTTTTTTAATAGCTTCTTCTTGAGAGCTTGCAGAAAATACAGGCATTTTATCACTACTATATCTAACTTGAGCTAAAGTGTTTAAGTCTTTCATGGCAAGATCTAATTGATTACTTTCTGCATATGCTTCGGCTCTATTTAACAAGGCCTCTGCAGTTCGTATAGCTGAACCATGTATTCTTGTATTTTGTGACATATCGTTTTTTATGATTTTTGCAAAATATTCATACTTAGGTGATAACCAAGAACCACCAGCTCTTACTCTTTGAGTAGAAATAAATATACCTTTATTATTGTAGTATCTTAGATCTCCATCAGTAAAGCTATTTAGTAATTCATCAGAAGCTGCAAAATATGCTTTATTCTCTGTTGAAAAGAAGGACGACTGGTAAAAGCCATAGGAAAATGCTATTTCTTTGTTATTATAATTTAAAAAAGCACTTTTATTATCTGTATTATTCTTAGAGTTAAGGTCATATAATGTCGTTCTCCTAGATAATGCTATGTTTGCATACTTAATTGCATTATCATAGTCTTTCATGTAAAGATAGATTCTAGATCCTAATATAGCGACAGCATTTGCATTCCATTTGAAAATACTAGCTTCTTCATTACTTCTTGAGAAAGCATCAAGTGCAGACTCTAATTCACTTATCATTACTTGATAATCTTCATAAATACTTGCCTTAGGAAAGGATTTGTCTTCAGCATAGCTATTGTTATTAATAGGTATGCCTTGTATTTGTTTTGCAGTCTGCTTATCATAAGGACTGGCATATATATTTGTAAGCATAAAATATGCAAATAACTTAACGGCATGGCATTCGCCTTCAAGTTGAGCTTTTGCAGACTTAGAGCCAGTCATAGTATTCATGTTAGATAAAACTACATTAGCTGTAAGAATATGCTTGTACATAGTTGCCCATGTCCTATCTGAGTTTAATGTCCCATTTGTGCTTAGCTCTGGATTATTATCCCATATAAAATAGCCTCTAGCCTCATTTCTTGTATCTTCACCACTTCTTTTTTTACTGTTAACAACAGCTTTTACATCGTCAGTAAGTAAGTCTAGATATTCATATGGAAGTTTTGAGTTTTGTATGTAAGCATCTCCATAAAGAATTTCAGAAAACTCTCTTACATCTTTTGCTACACGTTCATCTTGAGAATATTCCTCGAGGAATTTAGAACAACTACTGAAGTGTATTGCAATAGTAAAAATTAGCATATAAAACATTGACGGTTTTATATATATTAATATATTCTTCATGATTTTTCCTTTTATATGATTAGAATGATAGATCTACCTTAAAAATAAATGAAGGAAGTGGTGGAACGGCACGTGAACCTAATGTCATTTGTGCTGGATCTTGCCCTCTTAGTTTTTTAGAACTTAAAAGAAATAAGTTGTTCCCTTCTAGTCTAAGATTGATATTTTTCATACCAATCTTATTGGCATATTCATAAGGAAGAGTGTATGAAATCGCAGCAGTTCTTAGTCTTAGATGACTGCCATCAACTACCCTTAAATCACTCTTATTATACATTTGCCACCTGTTTCGTGCAAACTCGTATTTGTATTTAGAGCCTGTT
>JARIAS010000003.1 GCA_029257745.1 Candidatus Cryptobacteroides sp.
TGATTCTCTCAGTCTTAAGTGTTATAAATTAATTTAGATTTGCTTTCTATTATCTGTAAAGTGTATACAACAGCTCTTTTTCACCATCTTTATTATATCTGATAACTCCAAAGGGACTAAAACTTAATTTAATATTTGCCCTATTATTTTCTATTTGATTTTTGTTTATAGAAAAATTATAGTACCTCTTTGTAGGCAAAAAATTATCTATCTCAAATGAAGGGTTTTCCCCATATAAATTGGGCTCCTTCACATAAAGAGGCTTAAACAAAATATTAGCCTCCTTTATACCAAAGGCTTCTACTTTATCATTTATTGTCCTTTTCTCTTCCCTTACTGTCTTTTCTACCCCTAAAAATGCTGATAACAAATAGTATTGTTCTTCTTCTATTTGAGAAAATTCCAAGTCAGCATCTATTCTTTGAAGTCCCAAATTATTCTTCACTAAGTCCAAATTCTTAAATACCATATGAGGTGTATCAGGAACTCTAATAGTGCTTTTCGCCTTATATTGCGACTTATTTGCTGTTATTTCAAAATGTAATTTATCCTTAGCTTTTATATGCTTTTGTACAATATAAAGCCTTTGTTTTAATTCTTTTAACTCAGCATACTTATCTGCAATTGAGTACTCCTCTGCCATCTCCTCTGTTAGCTCCTTACAATTTTCCACAAACTCATCATTAAGATAAAAGCTAACTTTAGCATCTGAGACCTCATACAGGCCTTTTGTGTCAGCCAAAGATACATATATAAAATTAGTATCCCTTTCTACACTGAAGTCAGCATTAACAGCTAATCTTTTAGCCTTATATAAAATATCGCTACCTCTATCCTTAAAACAAGAAACAAAAAGTAGTAGTGAAAGTATAATTATTATCTGCTTTTTCATAATCTAAAATTTATATGTATATGATAATGTTGGCAATACAGGTAAAATCGTAACTGTGTAATAGTCTACTGCTTTTTGTGACTTTTCACCCTGAGCCCTTACTGGACGTGTCATTATAAAATGAGGTGTTTTATTATTATAAACATTATATACACTCAAATTTAATATACTTTCCCCTACTCTATGTTTAATATGGTAGTTACAACTCAAATTCAACATATGACTTGCAGGCATCTTAAAATTATTACGACTTTCTACATAGTCAATCATAGCATATTGGCCTCCAGATAGACTTAAATTTTGATATGCAGGATATGTTATCTTCCTACCATCAGTATACTGCCATGTTGCTGATACATCAAATTTATCATTAAAACGATGATTTACTACAATATTAAGGACATGCCTCCTATCATAGGTATAAGGAAACCAACGTCCATAATTTATAGTCCCATCAGGAAAAACTCTATCGCTCTTTGCAAGTGTGTAAGCCAACCAGCCTGTTGTTCTGCCCTTTGTTTTTTCTATATAAATCTCTAATCCATAGGCTCTTCCATTTCCTGTTGAAACAGAATTTTCCCAGTCCGAAGATATACCAAAAAAAGACTTTCCGTCTTTATATGCAAGGACATTCTTCATCTGCTTATAATAAGCCTCAACAGAAAACTCCCAAGCTGACAGTGTATTGTAATAAATACCCGCTGATATTTGATCTACATATTCAGGTTTAATACTATTTGTAACTGGCACCCATAAGTCTGTAGGAAGACTAAATGAAGATGATGACAGCAAATGGAAGGCCTGAGACATTCTGCTATAAGACAGCTTAGTACTAAAATTACCCATTTGATACCTCATAGCTAAACGAGGCTCAACACTAAAATAATTTGACTGATGCACTGTTATCATAGAAGTCCTAAGTCCGGGATTTAACGTGAAATTGCCTATATTAATATTATTCTCAGCATACATTGCAAACTCATTAGAATATATATCAGTATTTGATATCACATTAAAACTTTTATCCTTATTTTCTCCATTTACTCTAAATAATTGCACTAAACTGGCCACCTCAGGACTAAATCTATGTCTTGTATAATTTGCACCAAATTTAAGATTCTTCAATCCTGTATCATTGTAATCAAAATCAAATTTAAAATCAAAATCTTTTACTCCTGACTTATACACAAAGGATATACCCTCTTCACTATTGCCCGCCTCATTCTTTTGCAAGACTTTATTATCAAGAATTAAATTAAAGGCACTATGTGAGATAGTAAAATTTGCAAATAATTTATTATTAAATACATGGTTCCACCTTAAAGCTGAAACTAGATTACCCCAAGAGAAGTCTATATTCATATTTTGGTCTTGATCTTCATTTTTATATATAAAAGTATCCCTCCCCTTATAAATATTAAAAAACAATCTATCTCTATTACTAATTTTATGACTAAGTTTTGCATTAAAATCATAAAAGTAAAAATTACCTATCTTATCCTTCAAGAATGGCGTAAAGAGATATGTATGCAGGGCCCTAGCACTTAATGAAAATGATGTTCTATCCTTTATAATAGGCCCCTCAATATGAAGCTTTGATGTCAATAAGCCCAAGCTAATTAGACCTGAATACTTTTTAAGATTACCATCATTGCTACGTATATCTACAATACTTGATACCCTACCACCATAACGAGCAGGGAAAGCCCCCTTGTACAAAGTAACTTTCTTTACGGCCTCTGGCTGAAACACAGAAAATATACCAAGTATGTGTTGAGCACTATATATAGGTACTCCATCCAAAAGTAACAAGTTTTCATCAGGTCCTCCTCCCCTAACATGTATACCAGAAAAACCTGATACACCCTGCTGAACACCTGGCATTAATTGCAAGGTCTTTAAAATATCTGCTTCACCAAATAATGTTGGTGTATTTTTTATTATTGTTATGGGAACTTCAATAGAACCTGCTCTAACAGAAGATATTCCTGCTTCTTTTCGTGCCTCTACACTAGAAGCTTTAAGAGATTCTCCCGCATTCAAATACACATTAATCAAAGTGTCTTTCAAATTATATAATTCTATCTTTTGACTTTCATAGCCCAAATATGAATATTCTATAATAAGAGGTAAGCTATGAACTTTATCTAAAGTCAATGAATAAAAACCAAATTCATTGCTTACTACGCCTTTCGTATCAGAAATAATTGCAGCTGAGATCAAACTTTCTCCTGAAGATTTATCATAAACATATCCACTAATAGTAAAAGTTTTTTGCTGAGAGAATAAAAATACACTTAAATTTAGTAATAAAATAGTTATTACATATCTTTTCATTTATAAAAAATTAAAATATAATACAGGACAAATATACGCTTTTTATATAACTATGTTAAAATTAGGAATAATAAAAAAGGAGCTACAATAATGCAACTCCTTAATAATCATTATATATAAAACTTATTTCCAACGTTTAAGACTTTCCTTATATTCTTCCCAGTCTGTAATATTAGCTCTAGCAACACCTGTCTGCACAGCTGCCTTTGCAACTGCCACTGACACCCTCTCATATAATCTTGAATCTAATGGCTTTGGTAGAATATACTCTGGGCCAAAAGATAAAGACTCCACATTATAGGCTTTCAATACTGCCTCAGGCACTTCCTCTTTTGCTAATGCAGCTATGGCATATACCGCAGCCCTCTTCATATCCTCATTAATTATGGTTGCCCTTGTATCTAATGCACCCCTAAATATATATGGGAAGCCTAGTACATTATTAACTTGATTAGGATAATCACTTCTACCTGTTGCTAATATTGCATTAGGATTTGTTTTCTTTGCTAAGTCATAAGAAATCTCAGGATTAGGGTTTGCCATTGCCATTACTATTGGTTTCTCAGACATTGATAAAAGCATCTCAGCTGTCAAAACATCTGCCTTTGAAAAACCTACAAAGACATCTGCACCCACTATTGCATCAGAAAGAGTTTTCTTGTCTGTATCTACGGCAAAGTCTTTCTTATACTCATTCAAATCAGTCCTACTTGTACTGAGTACACCCCTGCTATCGCACATAATAAGATTGTCCCTAGATAAGCCCAAACTTAAATAAAGTTTAGCACCTGCTATGGCGGCAGAACCAGCACCATTAATTACCATCTTAACCTTTGCAATATCTTTTCCACTTATTTCTAAAGCATTCAAAATTGCAGCAGCTGATATAATTGCTGTTCCATGCTGGTCATCGTGCATTACAGGAATATCTAATTCCTTCTTTAATCTTTCTTCTATAATAAAGCATTCAGGTGCCTTAATATCTTCAAGATTAATACCACCAAAACTAGGGGCTATATTCTTTACTGTACGACAAAATTCATCCACATCTTTTGTATCAAGTTCTATATCTATACCATCAATACCAGATAAGACCTTAAATAACAAGCCCTTGCCCTCCATAACAGGCTTTGATGCCATAGCACCAATATCTCCTAAGCCCAATACTGCCGTACCATTAGATACAACTGCAACTACATTTCCCTTATTTGTATATTTATAGGCATTCTCTTTATTTGCTGCTATTTCCATACATGGAACAGCCACACCAGGAGTATATGCCAAAGATAAATCTTCTTGACTAGTAGCGGCTTTAGTAGGCTTAAGACCTATTTTACCTGCAGGAAAGCTAGAATGATATTCTTTTGCCTTTATTTCTAAATCTTTCATTTTATAAACCTATTGTTTTAAAGAAGTCATTTCCCTTATCATCTACTAAAATAAATGCAGGAAAATCTTCTACTCTAATCTTCCAAATAGCTTCCATACCTAACTCAGGATACTCTACGCATTCTATAGATTTGATACCATCTGAAGATAATACAGCAGCAGGACCACCTATTGAACCAAGGTAGAAGCCTCCATATTTTTTGCATGCGTCTGTAACTACTTGACTACGATTACCTTTTGCTATCATTATCATAGAGCCTCCCTTAGATTGGAATAAATCCACATATGGATCCATTCTTTGAGCAGTTGTAGGTCCCATTGAGCCACAAGCCATTCCTACCGGGGTCTTAGCTGGGCCTGCATAGAACACTGGGTGGTTTTTGAAATAGTCAGGTAACTCTCCTCCATTGTCCAAACGCTCCTTCAATTTGGCATGAGCTATATCCCTAGCGACAATAATAGTGCCATTTAAACTTAATCTTGTTGAAACAGGGTATTTAGATAACTCTCTTAAGATATTCTCCATTGGCTGGTCAAGATTAATCTTAACTCCTCCACCTTCGCCTACTTCTCTCAAATGTTCAGGAATTAAACGAGTAGGATTATCATCTAACTTTTCAATCCAAATACCATCTTTGTTAATTTTCGCTTTTATATTTCTATCTGCAGAACAGCTTACTCCTAAACCTATTGGACAACTTGCTCCATGCCTAGGCAAACGTATAATTCTAACATCATGTGCAAAGAATTTACCCCCAAATTGAGCACCCAAGCCTATCTTATAAGCCTCTTCTAAGACCTCTTTTTCTAGTTCTATATCTCTGAATGCCCTACCTGTTTCATCTCCAGTAGTTGGAAGATTATCATAGTAATGAGTAGATGCCAACTTAACAGTAAGAAGATTCTTCTCTGCTGAAGTTCCACCAATTACAAAGGCAATATGATATGGAGGACAAGCAGCTGTACCCAAGGTCTTCATCTTCTCTACCAAGAAACTAACTAGGGTATTAGGATTAAGTACTGCCTTTGTCATCTGATAAAGATAGGTCTTATTTGCTGAGCCACCACCTTTTACAACACATAGGAATTTATATTCCATACCCTCTTCTGCCTCTATGTCTATCTGAGCAGGAAGATTACACTTTGTATTAACCTCTTGATACATTGTTAATGGGGCATTCTGACTATATCGAAGATTCTCCTCTGTATATGTTTTATATACACCTTTTGATAGAGCTTCTGCATCATCAAAGCCTGTCCATACCTGTTGTCCCTTCTCTCCATGAATTATGGCTGTTCCTGTATCCTGACAGAATGGCAACTTACCCTTGGCAGCAACTTCAGCATTTCTCAAGAACATTAATGCCACATATTTGTCATTTGAAGAAGCCTCTGGATCTGTAAGAATCTTTGCGACACTTGCATTATGTTCAGGTCTTAACAAAAAATTCACGTCTCTGAATGCTGCATTTGACAGCTTCTCCAAGCCCTCTTTTTCTATCTTTAATATAGGTTTTCCTTCAAATTCACCTAAGCTAACATGCTCCTTTGTTAGCAAATAATACTCGGTTTTATCTTCCCCAAGTTGAAACATTGGTGCATACTTAAATTCCATATAGTTTTCTTTTTTATTGTTGTTATTTCTCTTTTATCTCATCTAAAACTTTAGAAGAACGTCCCTCTTGCATTAAATATGCCCTCATAAAAGCATTTATATCCCCATCTAGAACAGATTGAGTATCAGTGCTTTCATATGATGTTCTCAAATCTTTAACCATCTTATATGGATGTAGTACATAAGAACGTATCTGAGAGCCCCATTCTATTCTTTTTTTCTGTCCCTCAAGCTCTGCCTGCTTTTCCTGCTTCTTCTTCAATTCTATATCATATAGCCTCGATTTTAACAATCTCAAAGCATTTTGTTTGTTATCCAGCTGGGATCTACTTTCAGTATTCTCAATTACTATACCAGATGGTATATGACGTAGCCTTACTCCTGTTTCCACCTTATTGACATTTTGCCCACCATGACCTCCTGAACGAAAGGTATCCCACTCTATATCAGCTGGACTAATCTCAATATTGATACTATCATCAACCAAAGGATATACAAATACAGAGGAAAAAGTAGTTTGTCTTTTACCCTGTGCATTAAAGGGGGATATTCTAACTAAACGATGAACACCATTTTCAGCCTTTAAGTAGCCATAGGCAAAATCTCCTTCTATTTCTATGGTACAAGATTTAATACCAGCTTCATCACCATCTTGAATATCTGATACACGTATCTTCATATTATTTCTTTCTGCCCAACGCAGATACATTCTCATTAACATTGAAGACCAATCATTTGACTCTGTACCTCCTGCTCCTGAATTTATAGTTAATATGGCACCAAGTTCATCTCCCTCTTCCCCTAACATATTTCGCAATTCCAGTGCTTCCATAGCCTCTATAAGCCTTGCATAGACCTCATCCATTTCCTGCTCAGAGTCTTCTGCAAAATCCTTCAAGACCAATAAATCATCTATAAATCCTGACACCTTATCACTATCCACTATCCAAGAATTAATAGCATTTATCTGCTTCATCACCTGTTGTGCACGAGAGGCATCAAGCCAAAAATCCTCTGCTTGACTTTGCTCTTTCAAGTCAGACAAAGCCTTTTTCTTGCTAGACAAGTCAAAGATACCTCCTTAAGGTATCAAACCTCTGCTGAACTTCTTTTATTTGCTCTATTGTTACCATAATCTAAAATCTAACAAATTTAAGAAAAATACTAATAAAGTATCTTAGTCGTACATATAATATTTTTGGGACAATAATCTAAAATCCTGTTCATCTTTTAGCCAAAAATCATATATATCACTAACTTTCAATCTTTTAGAAAAATTCTTCCTAATATAATCACTACCACACACTTTATCTATCATTGAATTCCTTGCAGGAGAAAGTTTGAATGGATTTTTTCTAGGATAAAGCTCGGCTACTGCCTGCATAACATAAAACTGAGTAAGTGTAATGTGGGCTGCATCATAATCTGTAAAAGAAAATTGCACACCATGTATATTTTTAGCCTTTGAACTGCCAAAAAATGGTTTATAATGAATTTCACGAAAGGCGACACCTTCTATATTATAAGAATTCAGCTTAGACAATAACTCTCTTGCATCTATCCACTCTGCTGCAAAACAGCCAAAGGGTATAGTATAGCCTATGCCTATGTTTAGATAATTGCTAAACTCGCCACAAATACCTGATGCAGGGTATGCAATAGCTGACTCTGCGTAAGGTATATTTGGTGAAGGAAGAATCCAAGCAAGCCCCGTCTGAGAATACAACATATCACGATGCCAATTTTTCATAGGAATAACTGTAAGCTTACATTTTAGTGCTGTCTCATCACCTTTTTGCCCACAATTTAAAGCCTCTTCATTTATTAATCTTGCTAATTCTCCAACTGTAAGTCCATAAATATATGGTATACGATACTCACTTACAAATGAAAAAAATCCTTCCTCCACATAACTACCCTCTATTTTATTACCCCCCAATGGATTAGGTCTATCCAAAACTACCACTTCTATACCCATCTGTGCACACTTTCTCATAACTAAACCTAATGTACTTATAAAGGTATATGAACGCACCCCCACATCTTGTATATCATACACCAATACATCTATGCCCTCAAGCATTTGTTCGCTAGGCTCTCGGTAAGTTCCATACAAGGAATAAACAGGCAATGATGTAACAGGATCGATAGAGTTATGAACCTTATCTCCTGCATAAACATCGCCACGCAGACCATGCTCTGGTGCAAATAGTGCAACAAGATTAACATTTTCAAATAATATATCAACAGTAGGACGAAGATTATAATCAACCCCGCTAGGATTTGTAAGCAAGGCTACTCTTTTATTCTTAAGACAAGAAAAATTATTTTCGACTAAGACCTCTATACCCGTATATACCCTTTCTGCCTTAGATATAAATGAAGATAGAGTAATGATTATTATAAATAGTATTTTTCTCATATCATATAATATTGCTACAAAGTTAAATAAAGTATTTACTAGGACAAAGTATTAGATAGTATAATCAACTTTATTTTATTTGTATTAAATTTGTAAAACACTCAATAGAGTATATAGTAAAGTCTTTTAAACTATGGCTACAATTGGTATTTTTGATTCTGGTGCAGGTGGCCTATCTGTATTCAGAGAGATTTATAAATTATTGCCTAATGAACATTATCTCTATTATTCTGATAATGCCCATTGTCCTTACGGGAGGAAAACAAAAAAATATATTATTGACAGAGCGAGATACATAAGTCAGTTTCTTATTGATAAAGGAGCTGATATTATTGTCATAGCATGTAATACTGCCACAGGTGCTGCTATAAATAGCCTACGTAAAGAGTTTGATATTAAATTTATAGGCATGGAACCAGCTGTAAAGCCTGCTGCCCTTGCAACAAAAACTGGAGTTATTGGCGTTCTAGCTACTGCGGGCACACTACGCAGCTCTAAATATCTGCTTAATAAGGAAAAATATGAGGACGATATAACCATACTAGAACATAGGGGTAAGGGCTGGGTTCAGCTAGTGGAAAGTTCTAAGTTAAGTGGAAAAGAAGTTGAAGAAAAGGTTGCAAATTGTGTTTTACCCCTAACGGAAAATGGGGCAGACAAACTTGTTCTAGGTTGCACACATTATCCTTTTCTTATAGATACTATAAAAAAGATAGCAGGTGATGCTGTTGAAATTATAGATCCATCCCCTGCCGTTGCCAGACAACTAGTTAAAGTAATGGAAGAAGAAAAAATTGTTTTTGATAAAATAGCACAGATAAAATCATTTAAAGAAGCTGATATTAAATTCTTTTCCTCCGCCAATCTTGATAGCCTAAACACTATATATCAACTAATCTGTACACAAGAAGGCTAATGATTAAGCTTTTTACTCACCATAAAGGTTGCAAACAGGCTCAATAGAGCTGTCGCCATACTTATAGAAAAGAATGCTATATAGCCAGAATACTCGTAAATATAGCCTGCAACCATGCCAGGTAACATCATTCCCAATGCCATAAAGCCTGTACATATAGCATAGTGTGAGGCAGAGTAATTCCCTTTACTAAAGAAGAGCATATAGAGCATATATGCCTGAAAGCCAAATCCATATCCAAATTGTTCTATGGCTATAAGAGAGGATAAGAGATAAATATTGCTAGTTGGAAAGATGCTTAAATAGACATAGGCAAGGCTTGGTAATATAAGGGCTAGAAACATTGGCCACAACACTTTTTTTAATCCATATTTTGAGGCTACAATACCGCCGACTATGCCACCTATTGTTAGGGCTAGTATACCAAATGTACCATAAACAAGGGCATAAAGTTCAGCACTTAAAGCTAAGCCACCATTTTCTAATGAATCAGTAAAGAAAGGGTATACTAATTTTAACATTAAGGCCTCAGGCAGTCTAAAAAATAAAATAAATAATAAGGCTATTAAGACATCTTTCTTAGTAAAAAAAGTAGTGAAGGCATGTACAAAGTCCTTAATTATCTCATTGGTATTTTTCCTAACGACTTGTAGCGAATCAATCTGAGAAGTAGTTATTTGTGCAAAATCGCTTTGAGAGAGCTGGGCTTGAGCAGAATCATCTTTCAAGACTATACTATGATAGAGTGCGACTATGGCAAAAAGGAAGGCTAATAATATAAACAAGAGGCTCCACGCTAAGGATATATCTAATCTATTAAATACAAAGTCGATATGGCAGACTCTATGCAGAAAAGCAATAGTATGAGTAGTTATACTCTGCATATTTTTCTCTAATAATACTGCTACTGCAACCAATACTGCCTGACCAAACCAAGCTGAAAGACGATAAAAGGTGCTTCTTATACCAACAAAAAAGCTCTGATCATCTTCTGGCATTTTTACAATATAGTAAGCATCTGCAGCTATATCGTGCGTAGCAGAAGCAAATGCCGTTAATGAGAATAAGATAATGCTTATAACAAAAAGACTAATAGGACTTGAAGAGCTATCTATCATATCCTTAGTTGGATTGGGGATTGAAAAAGCCAATAAGATAAAGCACAGAGCCATAAAGGCTTGCATAGATAATATCCACCATTTTTTTGTTCTAAATATATCGACAAAAGGGCTCCAAAAAGGCTTTATAACCCATGGGATATATAAGAGACTTGTAAAAAAAGCCATTTCTGCTTTGGAAAGGCCCAAGTCTGTAAACATTATTATAGATATTTGATTTACAATAAAATATGGTAAACCTTCTATAAAATATAGGCTGGGAATCCAAAGCCAAGCCCTATTTAATCTTCCTGCCATATTCTCAACTCTGCTTGTGGATAATAATGTTCTAATATTTCATCATATTTATATCCCTTACTACTCATAACAGCTGCACCAATCTGACAAAGCCCTACACCATGCCCCCAAGCTCTTCCTCTAAGTGTCAAAGATTTACTATCTAGTTCTATGTCAAAAATAGCACTCTTGAGATGTGTTGGAGACAATATCTTTCTTATCATCAATTCTTTAGATACTAACATTTTATCCTTATCCCCTATTATTGCTAAAAGAATTATCCTACCTGCCTGACTTCTTTTTAAGACCTTAATATCCAACAATCTCCCTATGTCTATTCCCGATTTACGAGATATTATATCAGATATTTCTTCTATTTTATATGAAATGGTCCATTGATAAAAATCCTCTGTCTCAAGGTCATAGTCATTGAGAACCTGTGATAATATATTCTTATCTTTTGTATCACAAAATGCTTCCAAATCCTGCTTATGCCCAGGACTATCAGGCAAAGACTGCAAATAATTATAATCCTTATCTGCCCATACTGATGAAAACAGTTCTGAACGACCTCCACAGCATTTTGAAAAACGTGTATCACAGACCTGATTATCATATACCAGGACCTGTCCCCACGTGGCATCAACAGCTTTTTTCACATTCTGACCAACTACCATACTTAAACCTTGATAACGCTGACAATGATCATCTGCACAGACATCAAAAAGCTGATGTTCCTGTCTATCAAAATATTTAAATATTTTCTTATAATCTTTTTCGTCCTGTACTAAGGTATGAAGATTAATATCCATATAAAGATTTCCATCACCCTTCTCATAAGATTTACGGGCTTTTATCTGTGATATTAACCAAGAACGTGATATTATACAATGAGCTTTCAGATATTCTAATGATGCAGTAGATTTCATTTCAGAGGATATTACCGAAAGCAAATAATCTTCCAAACCTATTATATTGATTGCTAATATTTTATCCTTATCAACAACAAACTTTAGACTACCTGCAAAAGATTGGCATTGTTGTCTTTCCCAATGAAAATCCCTTCCTATCGTAACGGAATGTAAGATGAAGCTTTCCTGAGCAAAAAGGCTATCTGAAGTTTTTGCATCAAAAAACAACTCATCATACAACTGCCCCATATAACTAAGTTTTCCATTTTCGATATATACTGTTCTAGTTCCTATTCCATCAGACAATATCTCAAAATCAATCTGTTTTGCAGACATTATGCCCACATTCAATAAGGATTGCTTCCTTTGCATACGATATATAAGCTCTTGCTCATGTTTTTCTTCTATAACGACATCGTCCAATAGTTCTGTCAATAAATTCTCATTTATTTTTAAATAGTCCTCCTTTTTAGGCACAATTAAAAGACCTGCCATATCTGCACAACCAGGGCTCATTGTCAATTGTCTATCATTATCTAAGTAATAGTGAAAAGAACGATGTTTTGAACGAAATATAACAATTGCCCTATACTCAAAATCAGCTAAGCCGTGAGTGTATCCCATGGGACGCTCTAATATATCAGAGGTAGGTGCATACCATATAAATAGATTTATCATTGCTTCATCTACCGATTGCACCACGTTTGCATTATCTATCAATCTTTTAAATAAAGACTCCAATGACGCTGATGTTTTGGATCTCATAACAAAGATGCCACGAGTAAAATGCTTATACTTATACAATTCAGCCTCTTGATATGAACTTATAAAATCTAAATCATCTAAGATGATATTCTTGTTCTCCAGGTCTTTTGGAAGTGAAAATTCACAATTATGAATTTTGGTAAAAATAGCATCTACTTCCTTTTCTAAGGGTGTTGATAGACGTGGGGCTGCCTGAAAATGAAGATGTCCGGGCAAAGAGGCTCCACAATTAGGGCCATTGTAGAAAAATGTAAAATCTCTATAATGATGCGACAAATCGGCCAAATCGCCCAATCTGTTTACAATAGTCTGATTTTCATGAAGTTTAGAAGCTACAACTAAATGTCTAGGAAAAATTGGATAGGGATTTATAAGTATGTCATATATATGATTGTGCCTACCTTCAAACTCAATCTTAATCTGCTCTGAACTTCTATTATCAGCACAAAGAGGACATTTACTTGAACTTTTAGATTGTTTATCTGCATTAGCGGTACTAGAAATTATACGGGCAGGATTGTGCTGTAATATAAGTTCTAATCCTCTAATATTAAGAGTTCTAGTTTCAATAGCTTTCAAAGCTCTAAAATTCTTATTAGCCAAATGCCATACAGACAATTGGTCTTTAACGAACTTATCTAAATCCTTGTTTATCATCATATTTCACCTTAATATATGGCCTTTGCATAGCGACATATCCACTTCTAATTATTGACTAGTATTGATAAACTTCTTACTCAAATTAGATATAAGATGAAGCTTAAGGTAGTATAGCCCATAATTCTCGACAATATTGCCACTAACTAATCCTTCAACTTTAATCTTGCTTCAAGTTCAAAACTGCGTATTTTGTCTTTATAATAGTTATTCTGATTTTGTTTGTCTATACTTAAAGAGGCATCTGAATTACCTGACCACCTTCTACAATTATACAAACTATCATATATACGAGATACTTTATATTCTCTAGATATTCTTAAAGCTACTGCATAATCTTCCCCATAACTAACATTAGGGAAATTTATCTTTCTAAGGACAGGGACATAAAAGGCGCGAGGTGCACCAAAACCATTTACCCTCAAAGCATTATTTCTCCCATTGTCGTCTGTCCATTCCCTATGATCAATAAGGCCAGGGGGCAAGATATTAAGTTCAAAGTCAGTAATTGTATATGCTCCTACCAACATAGCAGACTGCTCTAATTCCATCTTATCTACTATTCTTTGCAATACATCGTCTTGAGCATAAACATCATCACTATCCAATTGTACAGCATATCTTCCACAATGCTCACTATGTATAGCTACATTCCAGCATGCCCCTATGCCTAATCCCCTTTTTTCAGGGACTATATGTATTAGCCTATTATCTTGCTTTAAATAATTATCTATAATTTCAGCTGTTCCATCTGAAGAATAATTATCTACCACTATGACATTGAATGGAAAGTTTGTTTTTTGGGAAAGTGCTGATTGTAAAGCATCTGCAATAGTTCTTACCCTATTAAGTACAGGTATTACAACTGTTGCCTTTATCCTAAAATCCTCTTCTGTATAATCCACTGATAATGGTTCAGTTCTTAATAAAGCACCTATTTTGCCCAGATATGAGGTACATACTGCCTCTCTTTCTAACTGAACCTGTCTATTCTTAGGATCTACATAATCAAATTGCTTTTCCCCACTCTGTCTTAAATCTGTCTCCTTTGCAACATACAACAACTCATTAATATGTACTATATTAGACAGATTTAACCTTATTGCATAAAAAGCTGAATACCTATATTCCTCTGATAAAGACAAAAGGGCTTGTTTTACAGCATCTATATTTACATATATCAGTTTTCCAAAATCAAAATCGTCTCGAAGAGCACCTTTTTGATAATCTATCAAATGATGCTTTCTCAAAGTTCCTTGCTCTGAATCCCACTGACTTGCTGCATCTATAAGATCATAATGATCTGCGTACAACATATCTGCACCTGTACTGTTTGCTATATCCTCAAACCTTTCTGCAGCATAATCCAATAAATTACATTCACAAGGACTTATACTTATAAAACAATATTTGTCTTTGACTAATTTAAAAATAAAATTCTTCCAATCCGCAACTGAATGCAGATTGGAAGCATCATATATTTTATATTTATTCATCTTACTGAAAAAATTATATACTTATCTCATTATAATGCTGCTATATTTATATCTATATTGCTATTGTAGCAAATAATATAAGTAGTTGTGCTACTAATACTCTCATAAACATAGCTACTGGATATACAGTTGCATAATTTATAGATGTATAATCTGTACCATAAGCGTTCTGACTAAAAGCCAATGCAGGAGGATTAGTACAGCCACCTGTTATAAGTCCTGTTATCTGGTAAAAGTTTAATTTAAAGAATAATCTACCTACTAAACATATAATAGATACAGGTATCATTGTTATAAGAGTGCCATATAACACCCAAATATAACCTCCATTTATAAATGTTTCTACAAAGTTCTTTCCTGCACCTAAACCCACTGCTGCCATGAAAAAGGCTATACCTATCTCTCTAACCATCATATTCGCACTTAGGGTTGTATAAGTTGTAATCCTAAACTTAGGCCCAAAGTAACTTATCAGAATGGCTACAATCAAAGGGCCTCCTGCAAAGCCTAGCTTGATAGCACTTGGAATACCAGGGATAAAGAAAGGAATAGTTCCAACGATAATACCTAACACAATACCAAAGAAAATAGGTACTAAATTAGGATGACTCAAAGATTCTGGCTTATTACCTACAAGTTTTGCAACCTCATTTATATGCTCATCTGTTCCTACGACTTGTATAGTATCTCCCATCTTAAGGACTAAATCAGGTAGGGCTAATAATTGCACGCCTGCCCTAATCACACGTGTTACTGACACGCCATAAGTCTGTCTGATATTCAGTGAACGAAGATTTTTACCTGTCATAGACGACTTGGTGATAATTAATCGTTTAGAGTGCATTTTATCACCTACTTTATCCCAATCAGCAAGGTGCATAGGAATCTCTTTTCCAAAGACTATTCTAATGCCATCTACATTTTTTTGAGTAGTAACAAGCAACACTTTATCACCTTGTTGTAATACATTGTCTGCCAATGCTTCTGTTATAACACCATCTCTCATTATACGAGAAATAACCAAGGTATTATCCATATCAGCTACAATGTCTGCAACTTTCTTACCAAATATTGCGGGATTATCTACAAGACAGTGCATACGTCTAGCCGTATCACCTGTTACTGTTTCTGCATCCAATTCCTCTTTCTCTTTTTGCAAATCTATCTTAAAAATTGCCTTAAAGAATATAAGTAACAAAATAACGCCTAAAACACCCATTGGATATGCAACTGCATAAGCTGAAGCAACCTTAGCACTTGCAGCCGCAGCGACTTCTGGTGCTGCTCCTAAACTAGCAACTTTGTCTCCTAATGCTTGTTGAGCTGCTCCTAGACCAGGAGTATTAGTAACGGCACCGGACATTACACCTGTTAAGGTTGTAAGATCTTCACCTGTTATAAAATGTATAGATATAACTGTGGCTACTGCAAGTAATACAAAACAAATTGCTAATACGTTTAATAGGACTCCGCCCTTTTTAAATGATTGAAAAAATCCAGGACCTACCTGAAGGCCAATAGTATATACAAATAATATTAGTCCAAATTCTTTCATAAAGTGCAAGACTTTAGGATTAACCAAGAAGCCAAAGTGGCTCATTATCAGTCCTACAAATAAAACCCATGTTGCTCCAATTGAGACGCCCTTAAATTTAAATCTAGATAAGTAAAGTCCAACAGCTATTACAAATCCAAATAATAAAATTGAGTGAGCCGTCCCATCTCCAAAAAATAAATCGTTCATATAGATATTGTTTCGTATTATATTTTGCAAAAATAAAGGTAATATTTGACATATTCAAATACTCTTTTTTCAAAGAGTATTTGAATAAAGAGTATTAAACCCCCTAACCCCCTTGTCTAGGGGGCAATCTGTGCCTACGCTCTAACGCTTCGCTTTTTCGCTTCTGCACGGCATTTGACAATGCCCTTTTAAAAGTAAACTCTTCGTATGGCATAAATAAGAAGAGAGCCATTAATAATAATGACTCTCTTTATTAAAAATAAACCTCAACTACAAGAAAATGAATTTTAACACAAACAATATAGCTAAAACACACATAAACACATTAAGTTTCTTATACTTACCTGTAAGAATATTTAATAGTACATATGAGACAAATCCTATCAATATAC
>JARIAS010000037.1 GCA_029257745.1 Candidatus Cryptobacteroides sp.
TTAGACTAAATGTAAACTGTGAGAACTTGTTTACACTTCCTCCAGCAGGGTTTATTCCTAGCGAACCTAAATCACCTCCCAGGGCAGTAAAGGCATTACCAAGAGCTAGTGTTCTTGCAGTACCAAAATAGTTCGTATTATTGAACTTATAAATGTCATATATATTTTGTGCTTTAGCATTATATATATATGCAACTATTATTATAAAACTTAATATTATTTTTTTCATAACCTTATCTTTTAACGCCTGTGATAACCTCCACTATTAGAAGAGCTTCTGCTGTATCCAGAGCCACTAGAAGAACTTCTTGTGTATCCACTACTAGAAGAGCTTCTACTGTATCCAGAACCGCTATTATTTTTTACATTTCTGTATACAGAATTAGTCACCCTCTTGTAGCTTCCACTAGATGACCTAGTACCGCTATATCCTGATCTTCTACTATAACTATTATTAATACGTCTGCTTCCATAATATGCTCCACTATTAGCTCTTGTAGCTGAACGGCTTACACTATATGAAGATGTCCAAGTATTGCCATTGTATAGCTGCTCTCTTGTATTAGGCTTAGGATAGTGGTATACATATTCCCTATGATAGTAAGGGTAGTAGTAGTCTGGGGAATAAGGATAGTAGTAATCGTAGTAATATGGTTGGTCCCAATAAAAAGTGTCGTAGTAGTCCCAATAATATGGACGATATGCGAGTGGATAGTTATAATCTAGATAGTATGGTAGGTGATTGTAATGCCAAAAATTATTATAAAAATATTTAGCTCTCCAATATGATCTAGGACTATAATAAGTGTTGAAATGAAAATAATCGTAGGCAAAATAGCCGTCTATGCCATATGGACTATACATATATGGTGATGACCAATAGTCATTAAAATAATAATTGATACTTATATCTGAGCTAGAAGTACTGATTGTAGGTATAATTCTCTTATTATTTTTATTGGACGTATAATATCTCTTACGTGTCTCTTGTGTAAGATTAGAATATTTATCTTCTTTTATATTACTATTTTCTTGTACTAGATATTCTGTGCTATTTGGAGAATAAATCCCATCTTCATATTTTTGTTGATAGCTAAGAGTGCTTGATATAGAAGCACAAGAAAATAGCCCCAAAATAAATAGAAGGATAACTGTGTTTTTCAATGCCATAATGTAGTTCTCCTATAAAAATTAATTTGTATCTTTGTTTGCCTTTAATAGGCACAATAATAACAATAATAATAAAATAATTAGATAAAAACAAATTATATATGGCAGATCATATTACAAATAGGGCTGAAAATTATTCTCAATGGTATAATGACCTTGTATTAAAGGCAGATCTAGCAGAGCAATCTCCTGTAAGAGGCTGTATGGTTATTAAGCCTTATGGTTATGCAATTTGGGAAAAGATGCAAAGAATACTTGATGATAAATTTAAGGCAACAGGTGTTCAAAATGCTTATTTTCCTATTTTTATTCCAAAGTCTTTTTTTAGTAAAGAAGCTGAACATATAGCAGGTTTTGCAAAAGAGTGTGCAGTTGTTACTCACCACAGACTAATGAATGATCCTGAGGGTAAGGGGGTTGTAGTTGATCCTAGTGCAAAATTGGAAGAAGAATTAGTAGTAAGGCCAACATCTGAGACTATTATATGGAGTACTTATAAAAATTGGATAACATCATGGAGGGATTTGCCAATACTTTGTAATCAATGGGCTAATGTAGTAAGATGGGAGATGAGGACTAGGCTCTTTCTAAGAACTGCAGAGTTTTTATGGCAGGAAGGACATACAGCACATGCTACAAGACAGGAGGCTGAGAAGGAAACAATGCAGATGGTAAATGTTTATGCAGATTTTGCTCGTAAATATATGGCAATGCCTGTTATTGTTGGTCATAAGAGCCCAAATGAGAGATTTGCGGGAGCCTTGGATACACTGACTATTGAGGCAATGATGCAGGACGGAAAGGCTTTGCAGGCAGGTACTTCACATTTCTTAGGACAAAATTTTGCTAAGTCTTTTGATGTACAATATACTGATAAAGAGGGTAAACAACAATATGTATGGGCTACTTCATGGGGAGTGTCTACAAGGTTGATGGGAGCTTTAATTATGGCACATGGAGATGATAATGGCTTGGTGCTTCCACCTGCACTTGCTCCTATACATTTAGTTATGGTCCCAATCTATAAAAAAGATGAGGAAAGGGAGGCTATACTTGCCAAGATGGAAGAGATAAAGTCGCAAATGCAGGCTAAGGGATATAGTGTAAAGATAGATGATAGAGATACTTTGAGACCTGGATATAAATTTGCTGAGTGGGAATTAAAAGGAGTACCTGTAAGATTGGCAATGGGACCAAGGGATTTACAAAATAACACAGTTGAGCTTCATCGTAGGGATAATTTAGAGAAATTTACAGTAGGAATAGATGGTATTGCAGATAAGATAGTTTCCTTACTTGATGAAATTCAAGATGCAATTTATAATAAGGCCTTAAAGTTCAGAGATTCTAGGCTAGAAAAATGTGACAACTGGGAAGATTTTAAGGAAAAGATCAAACAGGGAAAATTCTTACTTTGTCATTGGGATGGTACTGAAGAAACTGAACAAAAGATAAAAGATGAAACTAAGGCAACAATACGTTGTATACCAGTTGATACCTGTGTATGTGAGGAAGAAGGAACAGATATTTTCTCTGGAAAGCCATCTAAGGCAAGAGTAGTGTATGCTATATCATATTAATAGTATGCGATACTATATTAGTTAAAGGATTTTTTATATGAAAAGGATTATTATTTTGACCATATTTATTATGGTCAATTTTTATGCTTTGAGTGCTCAAAGTGTACAAACAACAGCATCTGAGGCTGCACAATTTTATTCACAATCTGAGGTTATTAAAGAAAAAGCTCCAAAACCGAGGTATTGGACAAACTCATTACTTACGAATATAAATTTTTTGCAGACTTCTTATGTGAATTGGGCAAAGGGAGGTAATAATAACGTTGCATTGGATGTTTATGTTTTAGCAAATGCTAATTATAAGCGTGATGAGATATTTTGGAATAATAAGTTACAATTAGATTATGGTATATTGTATTCTGAAGATAAGCCAATACTGCAAAAGGTTAAGGATAGGATAATGTTTGAAAGTACTTGGGGTAAAAAAATAACAGAAACTCTGAGTTCATCTGCAAAATTTATTTTCTTAAATCAATTTGCCAAAGGTTATACATATAAGGCACCAAGTAAGGCAGATCCTACAAAAAAAGATTGGGAGGATGCACGTATATTAAAATCTTCTATTTTTTCACCTGCAGATATTACCTTGGGTCTTGGTGCCGAGTGGGTTCCTAATGCTTGGTTGAAAATGAACTTTGCACCATTGACTGGAGGACTTAAAATTGTTAGAGAAGAGTCGTTGCGTAAGGGCTTTGGTATGGAGAGAAAAAAAGAGTTTATGGACTTGGAAAAATACCCTAAGGACTTGGGAACTTATTATAAATCAACTCGTTTTCAATTTGGTGCCATGCTTACGACTGATGCTAATTTACAAATTAACGATAATTTTACAATGTCTACTCAGTTGATATTGTTTTCAAACTACTTGCTTAATCCTCAAAATATTAGAGTAAATTGGGTTAATAGATTTATGTGGAAATTGGCCAAATTTTTTAGCTTGAATTTTCAGACAGATATAATATATGATGATACTATTTTAGTAAAAACAGAAGAATATCCTGAGGGGGCTAAGATGCTTCAATTTATGGAATCATTTAAATTTGGTTTTACTTATAGTTTCAGTTCAAAAAAATAAGCATAATAATGCAGACGAGCTTTGATAAAATTTTAGCAGGACTTTTTCCTCAAGGAGGAAAAGTCTTGCTTGCTGTTAGTGGTGGTGTGGATTCTATGGTTATGTTGGATCTATTCTTGCATACTAAATTGGAAAATATCTCTTTTGAAGTAGCACATTGTAATTTTAAACTAAGAGATGAGGATAGTTTTTCTGATGAACTATTTGTTGCAAACTATTGTGCTTCCAATAGAGTCGTTTTTAATAGAATAGATTTTGATACAGAGCAGTTTGCAAGAGAGCAGTCCATAAGTATAGAAATGGCTGCAAGAGCCTTGCGTTATGATTGGTTTCACGATCTTGCTGTCTCCCATAAATGTGATGCAGTGGCAGTAGCTCATAATGCAAATGATAATGCTGAGACACTTTTATTAAATCTGTTACGTGGTTGTGGGCTTAAAGGCTTGACTGCAATCTCAGCAGATGGATTTATCCCTGTTAAAGATGCGTCAGTGCGTCTTGTCCGACCATTATTATCTTTTTCTAGGGAAGAGATAGAGCAACATTCTATGCAAGAGGGGATTATGTATAGTTTTGATAGGACTAACGCAGAGAATGAATATAATAGGAATAAAATTAGAAATCAGGTTTTTCCTATTTTATCTACAATAAATCCATCATTTATTTCAAGTCTTAATGCTGATATTTCTAGGTTTGAACAGGTCTATGATTTTGTGCAAACTAAATTAGATGAGGATATTAGCTCTCTTGTATCAATAAAAGATGAAGTGAGTTATATTGATATTAAGGCTCTGTTAGATAATAAAAATTCAAAATTTACATTATATAATATACTGGATAAATACGGCTTTAATGAAACAAGTATTAATCAACTCTTTTCATTAATCAATTCTTCTAATTATATAGGCAGGACCTTTTTATCTGCATCTTATAGATTAAGCCTGAGTGCTTCTCATATCATAGTATTCCCCGTTAGGCGTGAAAGCGAAGAAAAAGTATATATAAAAGAATTAAATAATCAGATTATACAGATAGGGAACAGAAGATTTTCCTTAAGTATAAAGAGTAGAGGGGAACTTTTAAGTTTGAAACTTCCTAAACATATTGTGATTTTAGATTTAGAGAAATTGCCATTGCCATTGTGGGTAAGGAGATGGAAAAAAGGGGATTACTTTGTTCCATTAGGTTTAAAGGGTAAAAAGAAACTTAGTGACTATTTTGTGGATAGAAAGTTCAATGTGATAGATAAAGAAAATGTGCTTGTCTTGGCAAAAAGCGATGACAAACACATTATAGCAATACTTAGTGAAAGAATTGATGATAATTATAAAATCACAGATTCTAGCACTAAGTTATTATTGATAGAAGAATTATTTTAAAATAATTTTGTAAGGTAATTCAGCATAAACTTTCTTAGCTTCATATTTTTTTGCTTGCTTAAATGCTGAGAAGAAGTTCTCAAAAGGTGTATTAGAAAGTATATTTGCAGATGTATTCTTGTTTATCATCTGTATGATTTTCTCTATTTTGCTTAGAGGTTTAGGATATGCCACTATATTCCATTCATTTATATCTTTCTCTTCATTAAGGCTTGCAATAGTATAAGCTACTGCTTTATCCAATCCTCCTATCTCATCTATTAGCTTATTGTTTAAGGCGTCAGTTCCTGACCATACACGACCTTGTGCAATATTATCTACATATTCGTAACTAAGATGTCTTCCATTAGCAACATTTTGTACAAAGCTAGTATAGATATTATCTACAGATTTTTGTAAGTAGTTTAGCTCTGCATTATCAAGTTTCTGCAAAGAGTAAATATCTGAATGTGAGTTTGAATTTACTGTTACAAGGTTTACTCCAAATTTATTCAGAGCCTTGCTTACATCAGGAATCATGCTAAATACACCTATTGAACCAGTGATGCTAGTTCTATCACTGAAAATTCTATTGGCATTATTGGAAATCCAATAGCCTCCAGATGCAGCAACACTACCATATGATGCAATGAGTAATTTTTTCTCCTTTAATAAATCTAATTCACGTTTAATTTTATCTGATGCAAGAACACTACCGCCAGGAGAGGCAACTCTTAGTACCACTGCTTTAATATCGTCATTCTGTCTTATGTTAGAGATTATTTTAGCAAATCTATCTCCTGCTACTTCTTGATCTGAGTCTCCATCTACAATACCTCCATCTGCATATATTACAGCAATACTCTTGTCTGCTACTTTTTTATTCATATTATTAGCAGTAACATAATCAGCAAAATTTATAAAATTTAGCTCATCTTTAGACTCGTACATGGCTAGTTTGACAAGTTCATTTGTAAAATCATCTTCATCTACAAGTTTATCAACCAAATTATTATTTAGCATATCCTCAGCTGTGGAAAGTTCTAGATTGTCAATTAATTGATTGTATTTTTTAATGCTAATCCCTCTGCTATCTGCACTTTCTTTAGCGATATTGCTCCATATAGAGGTGATAAGTTCCTTAGTTTGAGCGACATTCTCATCACTTGGTGAGTTTCTGCTGTACATTTCTCCGGCAGATTTATACTTGCCATGTCTTATGAATTGCATATTAATACCTAAAGCATCTAAAAGATTTTTGACATGTAGCAATTGTGCACTCAATCCAAACATTGCAGGGCCCGCTCCTATGAAGTTACTCATATATATTTTGTCTGCAACTGAAGCCATATAATAGCTTTGTACTGAGGGACTTTCTATTTTAGAAATAATAGTCTTTCCTTCTTTTTTTGCCTCCAAAAGAGCTTCTCTAAGTTCTTCGCTTATAGCTATGTTAGTAGTAGAAGCATCACTTTGAAGTAGAATTAGTTTAACCTTTGGATCATTGCTAGCTTGCTTGATAGCTTGAATAGCCTCCCATAGATTGATACTTTTTGTGTCAGAGCCCTTCATAATATCAAGTAGTGATTCTGAGGCTTCACCATTTTCCACTACTACAACTTTTGAAAGGTCTATATTTAAGATACCTTCTTGAATATTTACAATCTTATCTTCATTAGCAAAACTTGCAATAGCTCCTATTAAACCTGTAAAAATAAAAACTGAAACTATGCTCATAATGATAAAAGCACAGATTACAGCAAGAAGCATTTTAAAAAATGTTTTCATATGCCTAATTTTATGTAATTAATAATCAATAACAAATATAGTAAATAGTAGGGTAAAAAATAAATTTAGTGAAAGTTTTTTTGGAAATTAAAAAATTATCACTACCTTTGTGAAACAACATCGCGGGGTAGAGCAGTTGGTAGCTCGTCGGGCTCATAACCCGGAGGTCATAGGTTCGAGTCCTATCCCCGCTACTAAGAATAAGCAATATGTTAAGAGATTAATGTATTGCTTTTTTTGTTGTACTATATTTTATACGCATTTTCCTTTAGTTCTTATAACTAAGTTCTTAACACTATATTTCTCTGTAATGCTTTTTATAAGTAATCATTCTTAGACTTAGCTTATTGCTAATTAGTTACTTAATGTCGCTATTGGATATTTTGTGTCATCTGCTTACTTAGAATATTCAATTCTCATATATAGTATTGATGGGCTGTGCTTTATTGAATTATGTATGTAGTTTATGTCTGTTAAATCTTAGTGACTTAAGCTAAACTTATTTTCCTGAATAATTTATTATAATTAATAAATCAGGTTCTTAATAATTTTCAATAAAAAAGCATTATTTCTTACAAAAAATAATTAATTAGCTATTTTAAAAATGAATTTTTTAATTATATTTGTGTATTAGCTTATTGTAAAAATGTATTACGTTACTTTAAAGAATAAGGAAGGCAGAAATGCTATATTCTATCTTGCTATGGAAGAGTATATAGCAAGAAACTTTGAACGACTTATAGATGCTGATGAAAATGGTGTCCGTGAGGCGTTTTTTATTTGGTCTGTTGCACCAACAGCCCTGCTAGGAAGAAATCAGTTTATTGAGGCTGAAATTAATAGAGCTTATTGTCAAGAACATAATGTTAAATGTTTTAGGCGTAAAAGCGGTGGTGGTTGTATATATATGGATGAGGGTAATATAATATTGGGCTATGTCAGTAGTCGCACAGATGCACAGGCTACATTTGAATTTTATTTGGATAAAGTCTCAAGTATATTGAGAAACTTGGGATTGGATGCAAGATTTACTGGTAGGAACGATATTCAGATTGCTGAAAAGAAAATATCTGGAAATGCTTTTTATATGTTGCCAAATGCTAGTATAGTACATGGTACTTTGTTGTATGATTCTGATTTTGAGGCTATGACAAAGGTTCTTACACCTTCAGCTGCAAAGATAAAAAGTAAGGGAGTTGCCTCTATTAGGCAGCGAGTGACTAATATAAGGGAAGAGTTGGAAAAATTACCAGAATTAGATAAGAAATATCTTGAAAGAGATCAGTTTATGAATTATCTTATTACTAGTTTCTGTGCAGATGAGAATGGTAAGGTTTGGGAAAAATACTTAGGGGACGATGATTTGCAAGAGATATATAAAATCGAGGCAGCCTATGCAGATAAGGATTTTATAGAAGGTAAGAAGCAAGATTATTCATTAGAGTATTTTGGTAAAATAGATAATGTGGGAGAGTTGCATATCTTTTTTGACATGAAAGATGGTCTTAT
The DNA here is from genome assembly GCA_029257745.1 of Candidatus Cryptobacteroides sp. Taxonomy (GTDB): domain Bacteria; phylum Bacteroidota; class Bacteroidia; order Bacteroidales; family UBA932; genus Cryptobacteroides. Next base: position 8,481 of record JARIAS010000037.1, read on the forward strand.
ATATTCTTGTCATGTGGAAGGCGATTATTTCCCTATAAAAACTGACCTTGATGAGCAATTAACTAATTTGCTTCGTAATAAGGAGAATACAGAAGATTCTATTAGGGAAGCTTTGCACGACATAAGATTGGAAGAATATATAATGAATATAAATAAGGAGCAATTTATAAAGCTAATATATAAGTAGTAAAATATAAGCACATATTTACAAAGTATCACTGATAGCTCATAGGCTTCTAAGTGAGGTGATGTATTGATTATAAGGCTAATAGATAAACCAAATAAATAATAACATGGAAAATACAGAACTAAAACAAACAGCTTTGCATCAAAGACATTTGGATTTGAATGCTAAAATGTCGCCTTTTGCAGGTTTTGATATGCCAATATTATATTCTGATATAGTTACAGAGCATAATGCTGTAAGAAATTCAGTAGGAGTGTTTGATGTGTCTCATATGGGTGAGATATTTGTAAGCGGAAAGGATGCTGAAAAGTTTGTAAACTATATTTTTACAAATGATATATCAACTCTTCAATCAGGTCAAATACTTTATGGTATGCTCTTGTATGAAAACGGAGGAACTGTTGATGATTTGTTAGTTTATAAAACTTTTGAGGAGAATACATATCTTTTGGTTGTAAATGCAGCTAATATAGATAAGGACTATGCTTGGATAAAGGAAAATTCTAAGGGTTTTGATGTTATTGTTGATAATCAGTCTGAAAAATGGGGACAGATAGCTGTGCAAGGACCAAAGTCTGAGGATATGCTATATAAGTTGTTTTCTTTAGAAGAATTTAAGACACTTAAGTTTTATACCTTTGCAGATATAGTATTTGAAGGGGAAAGGCTTATATTGAGTAGGACAGGTTATACAGGAGAGGATGGTTTTGAAATCTATGCTTCAAATGAATTGATACAGAAATTGTGGGATAGATTAATTGATGCAGGAGTCGCACCTTGCGGTCTAGGTTGTAGGGATACTCTTCGTTTTGAGGCTGGTTTACCTTTATACGGAGATGAGCTAAGTCCTTCTATAAGTCCTGTTATGGCAGGCTTGACTATGTTCTGTAAATTGGAGAAGGATTTTATAGGTAGAGATGCTCTTGTTAAGCAAAAGGAGTCAGGAGATTTTCAAAAAGTAGTAGGTCTTGAGCTTGAAGACAAGGCGATACCGAGGGCCACATACCCTGTCGAACTTGAAGATGGCACTCAGATAGGAGTGGTAACAACAGGTTATCGTTCAATTAGCTTAGATAAAAGTCTAGCTTTTGCCTTAGTGGAAAAAGATTATTCTAAGCTTGGCACACAATTATTTGTGAGAGTAAGAAAGAGAGTTTTCCCTGCTATTGTTGTAAAGAAGAGATTTTATCAGCCAAATTATAATAAATAGTCTCATAGCTTAGTGTAGGTGTTATATTATTGGTAGTCAATATTGTATCGATATCATAGCAAAGTTATGATTAAAATATTATTTTTAATAGGGCTTATGTATGATTATAATATTGCCAATACTTTAAGAAAGACTTGAATACTAAGTATTTAACAAATGGAGATACATGTTATAAGCGTAGTAACAGATTATAAATATAGTATAAATATAAAAATTAGATAATTATGAGTAAAGTTGTAGAAGGATTGCTATATAGTCAATCACACGAATGGGTTAAAGTTGAAGGTGATGTTGCATTTATTGGTATCACTGATTTTGCACAGGAAGAATTAGGTGATATTACCTATGTTGATTTCCCTGAACTTAATGAAGAAATTAAGGCAGAGCAGGAGTGTGGAGCTTTGGAAAGTGTAAAGGCTGCAAGTGATTTAATTAGTCCTGTAAGTGGAGAGGTTGTTGAGGTAAATGAGAAGCTTGAAGATGAGCCAGATCTTATTAATGAAGATCCTTATGGTGCTTGGGTTTTAAAACTTAAATTGGCTAATAAGGCAGAGTTGGAAGAATTGATGGATAGTGATACTTATGTAAAATATACTTCAAAGTAATATGGCAAATTCATCATATTTTCCACATACTTCAGAAGATATACAAAAAATGTTACAAAAGGTCGGTCTAAAATCTTTAGACGACCTTTATGTAGATGTACCCCAAAAGTATATTTTCAATAAGGAGTCTGCATTAGCTCCTGCTATGTCAGAACATGAGGTGAGGAGCTTGTTTGCAAATTTAGATAATGAGAATAAAAAATTGAAGGTATTTGTAGGAGCAGGTGCTTATGATCATTACACACCATCTGTGGTACCTTATATTATTTCTCGTTCAGAGTTCTTAACAGCATATACGCCTTATCAGCCTGAGATTGCTCAAGGCACCTTGAGGTATATTTTTGAATATCAGAGTATTATAGCAGAACTCACAGGCCTTGATGTAAGTAATGCGTCTATGTATGACGGAGCAACTGCTGCTGCAGAAGCTGCTAGAATGGCAATAGCTTGTACAAAGAAAAAAACAAAGGTGCTATTGTCTAAGTCTTTGTTGCCAAATGTGATAGAGCTTGTTCAGACATATGCTAAGTTTAATGGTATTCAGCTTGATTATGTAGAATTAGAGAATGGTCAGACTAGCATAGATGATTTAAAGTTAAAGCTTGGCTCTAATGATGTTGCTGGTCTTATAGTTCCTGCTGTCAATAGATATGGTATAATTGAAGACCTAAGTGGGGTAGCAGATTTAGTTCATGCTCAATCAGCACTTGTAATAGAATATTGTGATCCATCAGCACTTGCAGTAGTAAAATCACCGGGAGAATGGGGCTTTGATATAGCAGTAGGAGATGCACAGAGCTTGGGACTTCCCCTTAATTTTGGTGGTCCTTATATTGGATTTATCGTATGCAAAAAAGAATATGTACGCAAGATGCCCGGACGTATAGCAGGAGAAACTGTTGATAGCGAGGGAAGACGTTGCTTTGTTCTAACATTGCAGGCTAGAGAGCAGCATATAAAGAGGGAGAAGGCAACAAGTAATATATGTTCAAATCAGAGTCTGTTAGCACTTTTTGTTACAATATACACTTCATTAATGGGTGCAAAGGGATTAGAGGAGGTAAATAACCTTTCTTATTCAGCAACTCATTATCTATATGACAGATTGCTTGAAACAGGTAAGTTTGAAGCTGTTTTTCCTAATAGACCTTTCTTGAAAGAATTTGTACTAAAGCCATTAGTCGATCAGAAGCTTTTACAAGAACATTTGTTGGAGGCTGGTTTTTTTGCTGCACTGCCAACAGAAGAGGGCTATGTTAGTTTTTGTGCTACTGAAAAGCGTACAAAAGAGGAGATAGATGAATTAATATCAGTTATTAAGGAGGTGTAATTATGAAATACTATGATAAATTAGTCTTTGAATTATCAAAGGAGGGAAGAAAGGGATATTCACTTCCTAAAAATAGATTTTCTAGAACTTTAGATGAACTATCACCTTCTAACAGAAGAGCTTCAGCCTTAAATCTACCACAAGTAAGTGAGCCTGATTTGGCACGTCATTATACCAATTTATCTCAAATGAATTTTGGTGTAGATACAGGCTTCTATCCTTTGGGCAGTTGTACTATGAAATACAATCCTAAGATAAATGAAGAGATAGCAGCTATGCCTGGTTTTCAGATTCTTCACCCATTACAAGACGATGCGACAGTACAAGGTGCTCTTCGTATGTATTATGAACTAGAGCAAGCTTTGGCCGAAATTACAGGTATGCCATATTTTACATTTGCTCCTGCTGCAGGTTCTCATGGTGAATTGACAGGACTTATGATAATGAGGCAATATCATATGAGTCGTGGTGATAATAAGCGTACAAAGGTGATTGTTCCTGATTCGGCACATGGTACAAATCCTGCAAGTGCAGCTGTATGTGGTTTAGAAATCATAGTTGTAAAGTCAAAAGAAAATGGACTTGTAGATGTTGAGGATTTGAAGCCATTGCTTAGTGATGAGATTGCAGGTATTATGATGACAAATCCTAATACTCTAGGTCTTTTTGAAGTGCAGATAGAGGAAATCGCAAGATTGGTGCATGATTGTGGAGGTCTTTTATACTATGATGGAGCAAATATGAATCCATTAGTAGGTGTAGTAAGACCAGGTGATATGGGCTTTGACATTATGCACTTAAATCTGCATAAAACATTTAGTACACCTCACGGTGGAGGAGGTCCTGGTGCTGGCCCTGTCGGAGTAGCAAAGCACTTAGAGCAATTCTTACCTTTGCCAAGGGTTGTGAAAAATGAAGACGGAAGTTTTAGGCGACTATTGGCTGCAGAAAATAGCCTTGGAAGGGTTTCGGGCTTTGCCGGTCATTTTGGAGTTTTATTAAGGGCTTATACTTATATTCTAATGTTAGGAAAGGAAAATGTTGCTTTGTTAGGTAAGTATGCAACATTATCAGCAAACTATATTAAGGAAGAGTTAAAGCCTTATTATAAATTACCAATAGATAGTCTTTGTAAGCATGAATTTGTTTTCGATGGTCTTATAAATGATGGAGCAGATAAGGCAGAAGATGCTAAGGGGGTTACAACCTTAGATGTTGCCAAGAGGCTATTAGACTATGGCTATCATGCTCCTACAATTTATTTCCCACTTCTTTTCCATCAGTCAATTATGATTGAACCAACAGAAACAGAGTCGTTGGAAACGATAGATGCCTTTATTGATATTATGAAAAAGATTGCTGAGGAGGCTAAAACAGAACCTGATTATCTTAAATCAGCACCTCATTTTACCCCTATTAGCAGACCTGATGAAGTGAGGGCAGCAAGGCAGAATGTGTTGAAATATCAAGACGAGATTTAATCGTCTAATACTACTTTAAAATGGCTGTGTGGATTATTACGCAGCCATTTTTATGTACCTATAAGTATAATTAAGATTTGTCAAGATTAATAGCTGATTAGCGATTGTATATTAAGTATATTTTTGTATTTTTGTTAAACTAGTTAAGCTAGAACAAAGATGTACGAAAAGAAGTTAAATATTTTAGTTACAGGCGGTAATGGTCAATTGGGCATGGAATTGAGAAGATTAGCTAAAGCTAGTCATAATAATTATATTTTCTCAGATATAAGTGAGATAGATAATTTGGAAACAATATGTCTTGATATTACTGATAAGGAGGCCATCACACTTATATGTAAATCTGAAAAGGTTGATATGATTATTAATTGTGCTGCATATACTAATGTTGATGCGGCTCAGAAGGATATAGAGATGGCAGAAAAATTAAATTCTATTGCACCATCATATCTGGCAGAGATCTGTGCCAGCTTACAAAAACCTTTTATTCATATTTCAACAGACTATGTGTTTGGGGGACGTTGCAATACGCCTTTTAAGGAGAATATGATACCAGAGCCTGTAAATGTGTATGGAGCAACAAAGCTTAAAGGTGAAAATTATGTTTTAAGACAAAATGCTAATTCATTGATTATAAGGACATCTTGGCTTTATTCTTCGTATGGTAAAAATTTTGTCAAAACAATACTATCTGTCGCAGAAAAGAAATCTAACATATCTGTGGTTTTTGACCAACTAGGTAGCCCTACTTATGCAAGAGATTTAGCTATTTTTATATATCAATTAGCTGAAGAGCCTGATAAATTGAAGGCGGGAATATATCATTATAGTAATGAAGGTGTGGCATCTTGGTATGATTTTGCTCAGGAAATATGTAGTTTGGCTGGTATAAGTTGTAATATCAGGGCCTGTCGAAGTGCTGAGTATCCTACTGAGGCAGAGCGTCCTGCTTATTCTGTTTTAGATAAATCCAAGATTATAAAAGATTTTGATATACAGATTCCTTATTGGAAGCATTCGCTGAGAGATTGTATTAACACTATAAAAAGTTCGTCTTAGTATGAAAGGTATTATTTTAGCTGGAGGTAGTGGCACACGTTTGTATCCTATAACAAAGGGAGTAAGTAAGCAGTTGTTGCCAATTTATGATAAACCGATGATATACTACCCTTTATCAGTATTGATGTTAGCTGGTATCAGGGATATTTTAGTAATATCTACTCCTGAAGATTTGCCTTCTTTTAAAAGACTTTTATCAGATGGTTCAGACTTTGGACTTAATATAGAGTATGCAGAACAGCCATCGCCAGATGGCTTGGCACAGGCCTTTATAATAGGGGAAGACTTTATAGGTAATGATAGTGTATGTTTAGTCCTAGGAGATAATATATTTCATGGAGCTGGTTTTTCAGCTGTTTTGCAGGAGGCAAGGGATAGTGTAGAGATTGAGGATAAGGCTTGTATATTTGGTTATTGGGTAAATGAGCCACAGAGGTATGGCGTTGCAGAATTTGATGAAAAAGGTAATTGTATCAGTATAGAAGAGAAGCCTGAAAGGCCTAAGTCAAATTATGCAGTAGTTGGCTTGTATTTCTATCCTAACAGGGTAGTTGAGATTGCTAAATCAATAAAGCCATCGCCTAGGGGAGAACTTGAAATAACATCTGTAAATCAAGCTTTTCTAGAAGAAAAACATTTAAAAATGAAAACATTGGCAAGGGGCTTTGCCTGGCTAGATACAGGTACACATGCCTCTTTATCAGAAGCTTCAACGTATATAGAAGTTATAGAAAATAGGCAGGGCTTGAAGATAGCATGTTTAGAGGCAATTGCCTTTAATAAATCTTGGATAGATGAGAATAAGCTTAGAAGTATTGCCACTAAGATGAAAAACAATCAATATGGACAATATTTGTTGAAGCTTGCTGATGGACATATAAAGGAGACTGAAGTTAAATAAATGAGATATACAAAAACATATATAGAGGGCTTGATTCTTATAGAACCTAAGCTATATAATGATGAAAGAGGCTATTTTTTTGAAAGTTTTAATCTAAGGGATTTTCAGGAAAATGTTGGGGATATAAACTTTGTGCAGGATAATCAAAGCTTTTCTAAAAAAGGAACATTAAGGGGCTTGCATTATCAAAAAGGAGAGTACGCACAGGCTAAATTGCTACGTGTAGTTAGTGGTAGGGTCTTGGATGTTGCAGTAGATTTGAGGAAGGATTCTGCTACTTATGCTAAACATTTTTCAGTAGAGCTTAGTGGAGATAATCATAAGATGCTTTTTATACCAAGAGGTTTTGCTCATGGATTTATAGTCTTATCCGATACAGCTATTTTTCAATATAAATGTGATAATTTTTATAATCCAAATGCAGAAGCTGGACTTATATGGAATGATCCAAGTCTATCAATAGATTGGAAATTGAGAGAGGAAGAAATAATTATATCACAAAAAGATAGACAATACCCATATTTATATGATATTTAAGAATATACTAGTTACAGGAGGTGCTGGCTTTATAGGTAGTCATCTTGTACGTTTACTTGTAGATAAATATCCTGATACGAGGATAATAAACTTAGATAAATTGACCTATGCTGGCAATTTAGCAAATCTGAGAGACATAGAAGATAGAGCAAATTATCATTTTGTAAAGGCTGATATTTGTGATTATGAGGCGATGTTAAAGTTGCTGAAAGACTATGAGGTTGATGCTATTGTTCATTTGGCAGCAGAGAGCCATGTGGATAGGTCGATAGAAGAGCCTTTTGTATTTGCACAAACAAATGTAATGGGTACCCTGTCCTTATTAGAAGCAGCTAAGACAGTATGGCAGAAAGAAGATAATTGGCAGTCTAAGAGATTTTATCAAATATCTACTGATGAGGTCTATGGCTCATTACAAGATAATGACTCTTTATTTTCAGAAATTAGTAAATATGAACCTCATTCTCCATACTCTGCGGCAAAAGCATCTGCAGACCATTTCGTAAGGGCATATCATGATACCTATGCCTTGCCTATTTTAATATCAAATTGTTCAAATAACTATGGTCCATATCAGTTTCCTGAAAAGCTTATACCTTTGTTTATCAATAATATAAGGCATAAAAAATCTTTACCTGTCTATGGTAAGGGCGAAAATATCAGAGATTGGCTTCATGTTGAAGACCATGTCAGGGCAATAGATTTAGTCTTGCACAAAGGTATAGTGGGGCAGTCCTATAATATTGGAGGTTTTAATGAATGGAAAAATATAGACTTAGTCAAGGAACTAATAAATTGTACAGACAGGTTGTTAGGAAGGGAAGAGGGGGAGGATATGGATTTGATTACTTATGTTGCAGATAGAAAGGGGCATGACCTAAGGTATGCTATTGATTCAACAAAGATAAGTAAAGAGTTAGGCTGGAAGCCTGTATATGATTTTCCATCAGGGCTAGAGCAAACAGTATCTTGGTACTTAGAACATCAGGACTGGTTAGATAACGTGACATCAGGACGTTATGTAGAATATTATGAAAAAATGTACAACAACAGGTAAAATAAAAGATATATGCCAACAATTTCACAAAGAGGTATAAATATGCCTGCATCACCTATTAGGAAGCTAAGCCCATTGGCTGATGATGCAAAGAATAAAAATATTAAAGTATTACATTTGAATATAGGACAACCAGATCTTCCAAGTCCTCAAAAAGCATTGAATGCTTTAAAGCATATTAATAGGACTACTCTGGAATATAGTCCATCACAGGGTTTTAAATCTTTAAGGGATAAGCTTGTATCTTATTATAGTAAATATAATATAGAACTTAGTTCAGATGAGATAATGGTAACCTGTGGTGGGTCTGAGGCCTTATTGTTAGCATTTCTAAGTTGTTTAAATCCAGGAGATGAGATTATAATGACAGAACCAAGTTATGCAAATTATCTTGGTATAGCTCAGGCAGCAGGTGTAGTAGTTAAGACAGTTACCTCAACAATAGAAAATTCATTTGCACTTCCAAGTATTACAGAGTTTGAAAAGGCTGTAACTCATAAAACAAAGGCTATACTAATATGCAATCCTAATAATCCTACTGGTTATGTTTATTCTAAGGAAGAATTATTGCAACTTAAAGATATTGTCTTAAAACATGATTTGTATCTTATTGCAGATGAGGTGTATAGAGAATTTATATATAATGGAGTCGAGTTTTTTTCTGCCTTGCGTATAGACTCTCTTAGGGATAATGTTATTGTAGTAGATTCTGTGTCAAAGAGATATTCGGAATGTGGTATACGTATAGGTATGCTACTTACTCATAATGCAGATGTAAGGAATGCTGTACTGAAATTTGAACAGTCAAGATTAAGTCCTCCTCTTTTGGGACAATTAGTAGCCGAAGCTTCGATAGAAGGAACAGAAGATTATTCTAAGCAGTGCTATGATGAGTATAAGGCAAGAAGAGACTTCTTTATAAGTGGATTAAATAAGATTGAGGGTGTATATTCACCTATGCCACAAGGTGCTTTTTATACAGTAGTATCTCTGCCAGTAGATGATGCTGAAGCATTTTGCCGTTGGTGTTTGTCTTCATTTAGTTATAAGCCCGAAGGAGATAAGAGTAAATATGATGGTTATACTGTTATGTTTGCACCTGCATCAGGTTTTTATGAGAATAGGGAGATAGGTAAGAAACAGGTTAGAATGGCTTATGTCCTTTGTCAGGAAGATTTGAAGATAGCCTTGGAATGTTTAGAATTAGCTTTGAAACAATATAATTCAAAATAGAGGTATTGGTAGATATAAAAGAACATAGTGGAAATATTTCGTCTGTAAGCAGGAGAATAGCAAAAAATACTCTTCTGCTTTATGGGCGAATGTTTTTGTTATTAGTAGTAAGTCTTTATACCTCTAGGGTAGTATTGGATGCTTTGGGTAAGATTGACTATGGTGTATATAATGCAATAGTCAGTTTAGTTGCTTTGACGGCAATAGCATCTGGTGCAATATCAACAGCAGTAAGTAGATTTTTAGCATATGAACTTGTAAATAGAGATGATAGAAGCTTCTCTAGAGTGTTCTCAACAGCTGTTATTGTACAATTATTATTGATTGCCTTGTTGTTACTGATAGGAGAGCCTATATTCTATTACTATCTTAATTACAAGATGAGTTTACCACCTGATAGTCTTCCAATAGCTAATTTTATCTTGCAAACAGCTATTTTTTCTTTTGCAGTTCAGCTCTTAAGTCTACCTTATAATTCTGCTATTATAGCCAATGAAAAGATATCTGCCTTTGCTTATATTAGTATATTAGAGGCTATATTAAATCTAGCAATAGCCTTTGCTATATCTTTTGCAGAGAGTAGACAACTATTTATCTATGCTAGTCTGATGTTTATAGTGAAACTTATCATACGTTTTATTTATGGCATATATTGTAAAAAGAAATTAAGGGCTGTAAAATTTTTTTGGTGTTGGGATAGTGAATTATTGAAGAAAATCTTTTCACTTACGGGCTGGTTATCTTTAGGAAATGGTTTAGGTATTATTAATTCTCAAGGTATAAATCAATTAATCAATAAATTTTTTGGTGTTGGATTGAATACTGCTACTGCTTTAGCTTCTAAGGTAGAGTCAGCAGTAAGCTCTTTTGTCAATAATTTTATCACAGCGATACAGCCGCAGATAACAAAGTCATATGCTAGTGGTGATATGAGTTATATGCACGAACTTATGTGTAAGGGTGCTAAGTTTTCTTATATTATAGTATTCTTCTTTTCGCTACCATTAATATTAGAAACAGATACAGTCCTATCTATATGGCTAAAAGGGGAAATACCTGAGTATACAAGTATTTTACTTAAGATAACTTTAATATCAGTACTCTTGAGAAGTTTAGGTTCTAGTATAGTTCAGGGAATAAATGCCACAGCTAAGGTAAAAAATTATCAGATAGCTGTAAGCGTAGTCGCTTTGTTAGCCTTTCCTCTTTCTTGGTATTGCTTTTCTCAGGGTGCAGAAGTATATGTTGCCTTTATAATTTTAGCTATTATAGATTTTATACAGATATTTGTAAGGGTAATAGTGAGTAGAAAAGAAACTCAACTTGGTATATACAAGTATTTTAAGGATGTGTTATTAAGGATTATATTATTAAGTATAGCTTCTATTATAATACCATTATCCATATATTATATACAGGAAGCCTCTTATTTGAGATTTGTTGAAATAGGCTTTAGTAGTTGTATCTCAGTTCTTTTATCTGCTTATTATATTGCAAGTACAGATGGAGAGAAAGCTTTTTTTAAGAAAAAAATAAAAGATATTTTATGTATTCGATAGAAAGGAATGTACAGATTTTAGTATATTTATTAAAAGTAAATAATATTAAAAACATTGTTTTGTCACCTGGCACTGCAAATATATGTTTTGCTATGTCTGTTCAGGACGATAGTTTTTTCAATATCTACTCAGCTTCCGATGAGAGGTCAGCAGCTTATATGGCTTGTGGTATTGCAATGGAAACTAAGCAAGCTGTAGTTATAAGTTGTACAGGGGCAACAGCTTCACGTAATTATTTGCCAGCCTTAACTGAAGCTTATTATAGGAGATTGCCTATACTTATGATAAGTTCAACTCTTTCTCGTTCTAAAATAGGTCATTTACGCCCTCAGCAAATAGATAGGACTCAATTACCAAAGGACGCTGTGTGTTTGTCGGTATACGCTAAATGGATTAAGGATGAAGAAGATGAATGGGCTTGTAACATAGACATAAATAAGGCTATAAATACTCTGATATCACGACAAGAGCCAGTGCATATAGATTTGGAAACAAGGGTAAGTAAGGGCCTGCAAGAGACTTTGCCAACAACAAGGCAGATAAAGCTTTATCAATATTATGATGTACTACCTAGTATAGAATTTTCTAAGATCCTGATTTTTATAGGTGCACATCATGTTTGGACAGAGGAAGAGGCTAAGGCTCTAGGAGACTTTTGCAATACTTATTCTGCTCTTATTATTGCAGACCATACAGCTAATTGTAATTTGTTAAATGGCTATACCTTGTCGTTAGAAGCTTTTCAAAGGTATCAACATAGTAATAAATTTGAGGCAGATTTATTGATAGATATTGCATCAATTTCTGGGGATTATTATATAGTTTCCAAGATAAAAGCTAAAAAGGTATGGCGAATAGATGCCTTGGGCAAGTTCAGTGATAGATTTTCTGTACTTGATGCTGTTTTTCAAATGAGAGAGATAGATTTCTTCAAGCATTATTCAAAGACTGATTCAAGTGTTTTTGAGCAAAAAATTAATAGCTATGTATTGCCGAAATTGCCTTTTTCAAATATCTGGATTGCAGAGCATTTATCACCTATACTGCCTAAAAATAGCGTTCTTCATCTGGCAATATTAAATTCTTTGAGATCTTGGAATTTTATACATATTGATCAATCAATAGCTGTATATTCTAATGTTGGAGGCTTTGGTATAGATGGCTGTATGAGTACTGCAATAGGAGCTGCTTTGGCAGGCCCTGAAAAGCAACATTTTCTTGTGATAGGAGATTTAGCTTTTTTCTATGATATGAATAGTCTGGGTAATAGACATTTGCCTAATAATTTGCATATATTATTGATAAATAATTATTTGGGTGTTGAATTTACGATTTATACAAATCCTTCAGTCAATATTGCACCTCGTAATAGGGATTATATAGCTGCTGATGGACATTTCTCAAATAAGAATAAGGAATTGGTTAAGGCTTATGCTGAAGCCTTGGGTCTGGATTATTATAGGGCAGAAAACAAAGCTGATTTTATGAATATAAGAGATGCTTTTGTGAAGAATAGCTCAAGAGCTAGTATATGTGAATGTTTTGTAAAGTCTGACGATGAGAGCGAGGCTCTGAAAAGTCTCTCACAGTTGGAAGAGGCTGATTTTAAAGATAAAAGTAAGGATATTATACGCAAGACATTCGGAGATTCTGCCGTCAAGGCAATAGCAAAGTTGATAAATAAATGAGGATAGGAATACTAACATATCACTATGTCCAAAATTATGGTGCTGTCCTACAAGCCTATGCTTCTTGTGTATTTCTGAAAAAATTAGGGCATGAGGTTGAGATAATAGACTATCATAACCCTTATGTAAAAGCTCAATATCGTTCTTGGTTCTTACATAAGAGACAATTGAAGTCTTCGCCTATGAGCTACATATTCAGTTTTGTGTTTAAGGGTATTTCTAGAATGTTGAGGGCCAAACGTTTTTCTGAATTTTCCTTGCCTTTGTCACATGGCTTTTCAGATGCCTTACTTGATACATATGATATAATTCTTATAGGCAGCGATCAAGTATGGAATACTGATATTACAGGGGGCTATGATAGCTATTATTTTGCTGACTTTAAGTCAAAAGCTGCTAAAATAGCCTGGGCTGCTAGCCTTAACAAATTAGAACTTTCAGGGGATTTTGTAAGATATATGTCTAATTTTAGCAATATAAGTGTAAGGGAAGAAAGTCTTAGGTCTTTATTAGAAAAAAAGTCTATCAAATCAGAATTACTTTGTGATCCTACTCTTTTGTTGGATAAGTCTGATTGGCTAAAGCTATTTGAAAAAGATGATAAACTTGCAAATAAAAATTATATATTGGCCTATCCTATGCTAGATGAGGATTTGGTTGTCAAGAGGGCTAAGCAGAGGGCAGAGGAACTTTCTTGTGAGCTGATTATAATTTGGAAAAATGCTGGTAGGGATATGTTTACAGAGGGATTTCAGACATTGGGAGTGCAGGACTTCTTAAAATATATCTATTATGCAAAAGAAGTTTTTTCATCGTCTTTTCATGGTATTGCCTTATCTTTGTGTTTAGAAAAGAAATTTGAGATTGTTTTGTCTAAAGCTAATACTCGTATTGATTCCTTGCAATCAGCCTATGAACATAGGCAGGAATATAGGAAAAAGGCAGCAAAAATGATAGAGGATATATGTCAAAAATAGCACGCATAGTATATATTCATAATGAGGCAGAGGAAATAGGTGGAACAAGCCTATCCCTCAATAATATGTTGCATTCTTTGAAGGGCTTGGTTGAGCCTATTATAGTGTTGAGGTCTTATGGCCCTGTATATGATTTTTTTTCCTCACAATCCTATGAGTGTATAGTGCTTCCTTTCAGATTTAACTATATAAGTTGCAGTACTAGTACTTATAGCATATTATATATTGCCAAACTAATTAAAAATAGATGGCTTTGTGCTAGGGCTGTAAAGGGCTTATATGAACTTCTTAAAGATAGGAATATAGATATAGTACATACTAATTCAAGTGTAATTGATATAGGGCTTTCTTTAGCTAAAAAGCTCTCTGTCCCTCATTTTTGGCATATTAGAGAATTTATAGATAAGGGCTTGCATATTAGTCCTATATGGGGTTATAAGCATTGGATAAAAACTATATCATCTTCCCAACAGGTCATAGTAATAAGTCCATCTTTGCATAAGCACCTATTGCATGCTTATCCTTCTGGACTTGACAATATGACACAAATATACGATGCAGTATTAAGCTCTGAAAGAAAGATGCTGAATACTAATAAAGAAAAATACATACTATTCTTGAGTGGTCGTATTCATCCTATTAAAAATCCTAAGCTTGCAATAGATATATTTCGTTTATCATCTTTAGCTACAAGGGGATATAAGTTGAAGTTTGTAGGCCGTTGTGAGGAGGCTTATAAGCGTGAATTATTAGAATATTCAAAGGCTATTGAAGATAGCCTGATATTTGAAGATTTTAGTATGGATATAGAGAAGGACTTTGCCAATGCAAGTGCATTCTTGATGTGTTCCCAATATGAGGGGCTAGGTCGGGTGAGTATAGAAGCTATGTACTATGGTACTGCAGTATTGGCCCTAAATTCTGGTGCATCTAGGGATATAATAGAAGATGGTGTGACTGGATATTTGTTTGATAATGAGCGAGAAGCGGCTAAGAAGCTTCAGGACATAGTAGCAAATGAGCAGAGTTCTATATTGAAAAATGCTCAAGATTATGTGTTGTCAGAGTTTACTGAAGAAGTATTTAGATCAAAGTTGAGCACACTTTATAATAGATATACAGATGATAGGTCTTGAATTAAAAGGACGCTTGGGCAATCAGATGTTTCGTTATGCCTATGCTAGAGCTTTAATACATAGTAGGGGAGAGAGGGATACTCTGTTACTTGGCTTAGAGGACTTTAAAAATGCAGATAGTAGTCAAGGTTGGGAGAATGCCTTAAAATATTTTAATATAATAAATTATACAGAGTCTAGTGATAAGTTAGTAAACTTGTCTAAAAGTACATATTTATCATTTTTATCACGTTCATTTTATTTTTTAGGAAAGCTCTCTTCACCTATATCCCGTAATTGTCAGTTGAAGATACAAGCGAGTATGTATCCAATGATGGCAAAACATGGTCTTTATTATAGTTTTGATAATCAATATGTCTTTCCTGATTATAGGCTAGATAATATATACATAGATGGCTCTTTTGAGAATATTAAGTATTTTAATCATATTAGGGAGATTCTGCTTAAAGAGTTTAGCCCTATTATGCCTGAGATAGAGCAAAATAGAGACTTGTATAAGCTTATAAGAGAAACTAACTCAGTATGTATATCTATACGTAGGGGAGATTATTTGTCAAGCAATTATAGTTCTCTTCATTCCGTTTGTACTCAGCAGTATTATCGCAATGCTATAAATTGGTGTAAGACTAATATGGATAATCCCGTTTTTGTGTTTTTTTCAGATGATATGGATTGGGTAAGGTCTGTATTTGGAGACGAGAATGCTTATTATGAGAGTGGAATAGATCCTGTTTGGGAGAAATTACGCCTAATGTATAGTTGTAAGCATTTTATAATATCTAATAGTAGCTTTAGTTGGTGGGCACAGTATCTGTCTAGACATGAAGACAAGATAGTTTTATCTCCTACAAGGTGGTATAATGACAATAGACCTGCTTTTTTACTAGATGATAGTTTTATAAAGATAGAAAGTTAATGGCAAAGATTTTAGCAATAGTTGTAGCTTATAATCCTGATATAGAGCAGTTGAATAGAAATATTTTGAGCTATATATCTGAGCTTGATAGCCTTATAGTCTGGGATAATAGTGATATATCCATCAAAAATTCCCTTATAAAGGATGATAAGATTATATATATGACACAGGCTTCAAATATAGGTTTAGCAAAGCCTTATAGAAATGCCCTTGACTATGCTTATGCAAAGTCGTACACGCATCTATTGACTATGGATCAAGATTCATATTGGGAGGATTTTGCCTTATATAAAGATTATGTATTATCGCAAGAGCCTCAAGCAATATATGGACCATATAGACCCTTGCAGTCAAAACGAGCTGTTCAAATAGAGAGTGATGCCACTTTGATATTAAGTTATAATCTGATTAATTCTGGAATGTTAGCATCTGTTAGAGTATTGAAGGATTTAGATGCTTATTGGGATAAACTTTTTATTGATGGTATTGATGAAGACCTTATGTGTAAGGCTATAATAAAGACAGTTCCTTCATATTTTGTAAAAAAGGGAACATTCTTTCATTCACTTGGTTATCCCGTACAAAAGAAGTTTATGGGTAAAACTTATAGCTTTTCAGACTATTCTGCTATGAGGTTAAGGGATAGATATAGGAGTTTATTTTTATTAAGACGTAAATATCCTCAAATTAAGCAGATACATAAGCGTTTAGCCTATGATTGGTTGAGGGTTTATCCTATTAGAATAATACTGGGTTCAGAACATATGTTCTCAAAATTATGGGCAATGTTATATGGTAGTATTCAGGGTATATTTTCTAAAATAGATTAATATATGGCGAAGTATATAATAGAAAAAGAACTATCAGATAGGATACTTTTTATCGCTGATGAATATAGGAATAATGCAGTAGGAGGAATAGCGGCTGTATTACAGTATTACAGACCATATTTTGAGACATTCCCATATATAGCTAGTTATAAGTCAAGTTCATTAAAGGATAAATTTACATATGTATTTATGGCATATATACGTTTAATCTATGCTATGTTATTTAATAGAAAGATAGAACTTTTGCATATACATACAGCTGCAGATGGCTCTTTTTGGACTAATAGGCGTTTTATACAGATAGCTAAGTTTTTTAATAAAAAGGTTATATTGCATATACATGCTTCTAGATTCAAGGATTTTTATAATGAAGCCAATGTGCAAGATAAGGCTAAGATTGTCAAGCTCTTAAATAGGGTTGATAGCTTAATAGTCTTATCCAAGTCGTGGAAGTCGTTTTTTGAAGAGATTACCTCTTCATCTACTAATATAGAAGTGCTAAATAATATTACGCAGAGGGTAGAATTAGATGCAAAGTGTAGGGATAAAGTTAAAAATTACGATAAATTACATTGCTTGTTTTTGGGTGAGATAGGGCATAGAAAGGGTGTATTTGATTTGTTAAATATGCTTTATGAGCATAGGGAAGAGTTTAGGGATAAACTTTGTTTGCATATAGGTGGTAATAAGAATGAAGATTTACTTTTGCAAGAGATAAATAGTAAGGGGCTAGGTGATTTTGTATACTTTGACGGCTTTGTTGTTAATGATAAGAAAAAGGCATTATTGTCCGAAGCTCAGGTTTTTGTGCTACCTTCATATAATGAGGGGCTACCTATAAGTATTTTAGAAGCAATGAGTTATGCCTGTGCTATTGTGAGCACTTATGTGGGTGGAAT
Organism: Candidatus Cryptobacteroides sp.; assembly: GCA_029257745.1. Lineage (GTDB taxonomy): Bacteria > Bacteroidota > Bacteroidia > Bacteroidales > UBA932 > Cryptobacteroides. The sequence goes on from JARIAS010000037.1 coordinate 26,086, forward strand.
ACCAGAACTTATTGAAAATAGCCATAATGGAATATTAATCAATGCAGGTGATATTGAAGCCTTGTATAGGGCAGTAAAGACCTTAATGTACAATAAGGAACTGCTGACAACTATGTCCCAAAATTCATTGCAGGCAATATCAAGCTATTATCCAGAGACAGTTTTGGGCAAATTACATAATATCTATAAGGCAGTTTTGTATTAATATATAGATTAATCATAATAAGTAATTTTTTATAGTGTAGATTAATTAAAATAAATACTTATATTTGCAATTATGAGATTAATCGATAGATTATTCATCATTTGAGTTTATACATTCTTGGGGGTGCCATGGTATATTTTATAGTTGGCTTATCTTTTGATAAGTAATATATCAGGCTGAGATTATACCCGAAACCTGATCCAGGTAATGCTGGCGTAGGGAAAGAGTTGTCTTTTTAAAGGCATTGGGCATATGTAGCCCTATCTCAGTCTAGTTATATACTTTTGAAAATATAGCATATAGTTTAACACTGATGGCAATCATTAAGATAGTTATCAGTGTATTTTTGTGTATAATTAAATTACATAAGATTAATGGAAGTATTTATAAATGATATGCTTGTGAAGCTTGAAGAAGGAACAACTCTTTCTGACTTGCTTTTATTGGAAGGTATATCAGAACGTTATATAGCAGTAGCTATTGATCAGACTATTATTAAGTGTCAAGATTGGAAGATTAGAGTTCTTAAGGATGGTGATAGAATAATAGTCATAGGAGCAATTAAAGGCGGATAGCTATGTATAATAAGTGGATAATAAATTAGATGATTATAAATTAAAAATACAATTATGGGACAACAATGTGGAAAGAAAGATACTAGAATATCTACAGGAGCTTTACCTGGAAGTGAAAAAATTTATGTACATGGTCAAATGTATGATATTCAAGTCGCTATGAGACGTATTAATTTGTCACCAACCATAGGTGATAGTGGGGTAAAGGTTGATAATGAGGCCGTAGTCGTTTATGATACTTCAGGTCCGTATACTGATCCGTCTTATAAAATAGATCTTAGAAGGGGATTGCCAAAATTAAGGGAGAAATGGATTGAAGATCGTCGGGATACTGTTCGTTTAGATGATTTATCATCTACTTATGGTCGTCTGCGTCGTGCTGATAAGAAATTAGATAGTCTTAGATTAGATAATATAGAGGAGCATCCTTTAGTTTCAATTGATGGTAAAGCTGTTACTCAGTTGGCATATGCCAGAGCAGGAATTATTACTCCCGAGATGGAGTATGTAGCTATACGTGAAAATCAGTTAGTTGATAAAATTCATGAGAAGTATAAGAAGGAGAGAGGTGAGTCTTTCGGTGCTAATATTCCATCTATTATTAGTCCTGAATTTGTTAGAAATGAAATAGCAGCTGGAAGGGCTATAATACCAGCTAATATTAATCATCCAGAGTGTGAACCAATGATTATTGGAAGAAACTTCCTTGTCAAAATTAATGCTAATATAGGTAATTCATCAGTGACATCATCAATATCTGAGGAGGTTGAAAAGGCTGTATGGGCATGTAGATGGGGAGCAGATACAATAATGGATTTATCTACAGGAGCTAATATTCATGAGACTAGAGAATGGATTATTCGTAATTCACCAGTTCCTATTGGTACTGTACCACTTTATCAAGCTTTGGAAAAAGTTAGAGGTAGTGTTGAACGACTTAATTGGGATATTTATCGTGATACTCTTATTGAACAAGCAGAACAAGGTGTTGATTATTTTACCATACATGCAGGTCTTAGACGGCAACATATACCTCTAACAAAGAATAGACTGACTGGCATTGTGTCTCGTGGAGGTGCAATTATGGCTAATTGGTGTACTATACATAAGCGTGAGAGTTTCTTGTATGAGAATTTTGAGGAGATATGCCAGATCTTAGCAAAATATGATGTGTCAATTTCTATTGGAGATGGGTTACGTCCAGGATGTATTCAAGACGCTAATGATGAAGCTCAATTTGCTGAACTTAGAACTTTGGGAGAATTAGCAAAGATAGCTGATAAGTATAATGTGCAAGTTATTATTGAAGGACCTGGGCATGTTCCTATGCATAAGATTAAAGAAAATATGGATTTACAATTAGATCTGTGTAAT
>JARIAS010000042.1 GCA_029257745.1 Candidatus Cryptobacteroides sp.
CTTCTACTTTGTTAGGCTCAATCTTCTTAGTCTTGTCGCAAGAGCTAAGACCAACTGTGGCGATAGCTGCACTTGCAAGTAATAAATTGAATTTGTTCATAATATAAAATATTTAATTAAATTGTTCTTGTTTCATCTCCTAAATAAACTGCTCTTAATCATAATGTTAATCGCATCTAACTTTCTTCTTCAAACCACCTACAAATCATAAGTCTAACCCTCTACACATAGCATCAAAAATGACGCATAAAATCCTCCGTTTATTTTGTGCATATAATGTCTTTTAAATAGATAAAAAGCCCAACAAAAGAGCATCCCAAATCTATTTTATTAGATATGAAATACCAATTTGCAATTTTGTTGGCCCCATATAATCAGCATTATATAGCTCTTTACTAGGCCTACTAGTTATGTCATTAATTTTATTATACCAAACATAAGCATAACCCAATCCAGCCGAAATATCTAGGCATAATCTCTTATATAGAGTAATCTGATAGCCTAAACTTAAACCTCCTCCTAAAAAAGACGCCTCATAACGAGATTTTTTCATCTCATCATTTATATTCTGCAATATAAATGGTATATTATACTGCCCAATATTGACCACTCCCATATGAGAATGAAGCCCAATATATATTCCGTCAAAATTCTTAGATAGCCAATATTTTAGTTCCGGCTGTAATAACCAAAAACTAAACTTTTTAAACTTATAATCTTTTGAATTTATATCCCTACTATGAAAAAAGAAATTTCCTGCTAATTGTGTATCAAGTGTCCACTGCTTTGCAATCGATAATTCTACTGCAACATTTGGTGTTAAAGTAGCACTATATGCAAGATTATTCTTTATAGCTATCTTTTGAGCAAAGACCTGTATAGAACAAATTAAAAAAAGCAGTAACAAGGAACTCCTCATAAGCTGTTTACCAATCAACAAGTTGTCTAATTTTAAATAAGTAAGTGATATTCTTCACATCAAAAAACAATTCATAAGTTATAGTTAAATAACATATCTAAGTTTAAGTTGTGCAAATATAGTACTTTTTATCAATACTGCAAAATGTCTTTATATTATTTTAAATAGTTTAAATTTTAGATCAATCAATTTTCCCTCTGATAAATTTAAAAAATTTAGTTATAATCTTTGTTTCTTTATATAGAAATATGCACATAAACAACACTACAATAATATTATTTACAAAAATATAATAAGGTTGGGGCATATAACTATTAGAGAAATTTATCATAAAATATGAAGATATTAGCACTATTACATATTTAGCCAAATCTTTCAACTTATAGTCGATTGGATAGTATTTTTGACCTACAATATAAGATAACAACATAGCCACTGTATAGGCTAATAAACCCGACCATGCACAAGCAAGATATCCAAACTTTGGTACAAAAATAATATTAGAACTAATTAATATCACGCAGGCTATACCAGAAAAAAGTGCCCCCCACATAGTCTTGTCTGTTAATTTGTACCAAAAGGAAAGATTAAAATAAATACCCATCATTATTTGAGCGGACATCAATATAGGCACAACCTGCAAGCCTTGCCAGCTCTCTTTATTTACCAAGTACTTGATTATAGGCATATTAGCATGTATAAATAAAAAAGCCATAAATGTAAATATTAAATAATACTTCATAGCTTTGGCATAGCTTTCCTTATTCCCTTTCTCTTTTGATTTATTGAAAACAAATGGCTCATAAGCATAGCGAAAAGCCTGTGTTATTATAAGCATAATGGCTGCAATCTTACTGACATATCCATAAATCCCTAGCATTTTGGCTGAGTCTGCCTGTGTATATAGTTTAGGAAATAAGATTTTGTCTATTGTTTGATTTAAAATACCTACAATACCTAGTAATAATATAGGTAGGCCATATCTTAATATTTTCTTTAATAGTTGAAAATCAAAGCCATATGTAATTATCTTTAATTCTTTTATCAGTAATACATTTACAAAACATGTACAAAATAAATTTATATAAAAAATGTAGGCTACACCTATATTATTCGTACTAAAATTTATTATATCAGGACATTGCTTATTTAAATAGGGGATAAAAATGTAAAAACAAAGGTTAAGCATTATGCTTAAAAATATAAAACTTAGTTTTGCCATAGCAAATTTTAACGCTAAACCTTTATATCTAAGATAGGCAAAGGCTATGCTTTGTATAGCATCAATTGATACTGTAAGCGACATTACCCATAAATATGATGGATTATTAGCATAGCCTAAGGTCTTACTTAATGGACTAATAAAGAGTATAACAAGTAGTACAAATAGCAATGAAGTAATTGATACTGTTCTCAATATAGTAGAATATACTAATTTGGGGTCAGAGTCATCTTTATTTGCGAAACGAAAAAAACTTGTTTCCATACCATAGGTTAAAATCACTAAAAGCAGACCTGTCCAAGCATATATATTTGTAACAATGCCATATTCCCCTGTAGTCTTTAAACTGTATGCGTATAATGGAACTAGTAAATAATTAAGGAATCTTCCAATTATACTACTTGCACCATATATTACAGTATCTTTTGCTAATGTCTTTAAGTTTGCCATATCGATAATTTGAATAACAAAGGTATATAGTATAAAAAAAATACGCACATTTTTTCACAAAAATATGCGTACAACTTAATATTAAAATTCAAGATCTAAAAAATCGTTATACAGAGCATATCGCTCCGAATTACTTATTTTTCACAAAGATAGACATTCTTATTTAATATACAAATTTTCTTTTCAAATCTCATCTATATCCGTAAAATAAGGCTGTACATATTTCTAAGGTAAAGTTCATTATTTTTATGTAAAGGGAAATATCCTAATAAGAATTTAGATAATATTTCATATTAATTAGTTTGTCTTATTTCAATTTAAGGAAAGCCCCCTTCTTACAAGATTTGAGTTCTCAACTATTTATTATCATACATATACCTTACTGCAGCCTATATGTTAAATTATGGACTAACTTTTATATCACTTACAATAACTTTTAATATAATATTATTACGTACTACTTATTAATTAAAGAAACAGTAATTATTTAAACTTGTGTATTTTATATTATCCTATATAACTACATCAAATTTACAATTGAATAGCTATTAATAAAATTAACAATTATCTGTTATTATACTTGTTATAAAAAAAGACTTTAATAATAGGTATTATTAAAGTCTTTTTACTTTCCCTCTAATTACCAATAAAATGGATAGCGTCTATCTTCTACAGGGAAAATAGGGAAACCCCAACCTTGGTTTCTAAAATCAAGTCTTGAATAAGAGTCTTTTGTTAATAATACAACTCCTTCAAAAACCCAATTCACTAGTTTATTACTTCGAGATACATTCGAAGTCCAAATTGTACCCTCATTTCCAAAACCTGATATAGAATAGTCATTCATACCCCTATAACCATTACCTGTTATAAGTTTATCAATCTCACTCTGATAATGTTCTACATAAGACGCAGGAGGTATAACAAATCCCGCTGGACTTGGATCATATACAGTTTTAATAGTTTGATATTTATACCCACTAGTAAGACCGCTGCTATGAGCTCCCCAGGCAGTTTGTGAAACGTTCCATGCATTATTATTATTCCAATAATTATATCTATATTCATCATAACTTACCCAATATGTAGGAAATTTCACACCTTCTGGTACTGTAATAAATTGGTCAGGATGCTGTATCATATATCCCATACCCAGATTATTTATTTGACTATAAACGCCTGTCGCATCCCTATTTACTCCCTTAGGTTCATACCATCCTGCAACTATATTTGAATTAGTGGAAGTAAAGGCTTTTGCTGGAAATGGTTCTTTACGTCCCTGCTGATAGTACACTGCTCGCCCGTTAATACTACGTTTATAATATGGTTCTTGAACTACTCTAACTATTCTTTCTTCATTAGTAGCATTTTGTGTAAATTTTATATACGCAATTCTCTTGGCTCTATACTCTGCTCCATCATCTATATAACCAAGGGCATATTTAAATAAACCGCCCTCTGTTTTATATGCAGGCTTTGCTGTCTCCGAATAAGGGTCAAAAGGTGTTATCCATATATGCCAAGACCAAACAATCTTTGCCTCAGACTGAACCGATAGCAATGCATTACCTTGTTTAATATTATCGGGTAATACGTGAAACTTAATATAATTTTCATTATGTATTTTTGGATGATCTTCAAAAAGTCCTGGTACGTCTACCCAAGCAATAGCAGCAACAAGATTATTCCTACTTATTCCATTTCCTCCATCTTGAACACTTTTAAAAATCCAAGGATTTACAATATTTTCATTATCGTGTCTTTTAAAATTTTTCTCCCAATAATCCCAGTTATAACTAGATTTAGATTGTTTATATGCACTGGTATTTGTACGACCATCTTTTATAGCGTTTCCATAAACCAAAGGTAACATATACCAACCAGGTGCATTAATAATATAGGAATTTGCAGTATTCATCAAGCCATTATACTGCATAGATAAATCAACAGGATCATCCTCAGTACCAATTTCTTCTTGGTCTGCAAAATAATCAGTTTTTCCTGATTCCTTTATCTGCATTATATATGTTTTATATTTTTGTCCATAAGTATTTGCATCTACTCCTGAAATCCATTTAGGTAGTCCTGGAGTCCAACTCTTATTATCTTTAGAGTATGAAACGGACCAATTCAAGGCAACTTCCTTAAACTCAACAGAGTTTTTCTTATTTTTGATTTCTCTCTTACTATTAACAGTAACTTCTATATTTTTTAATCCCTTATAATTTGTTCTAATTAAATTGGTAGCAGTATTTTTACCTATAGGAGTACGTCTTATCTCTACATCGAATATATCATTTGTAATAATACTTTGATTAGATATTTTATATGTTATAACTTTTCCTGCAGTCCATGTTTTACCACCAATATTAGCAATAAGAGTGAAATCCTTGCCTTCTATGTTGTAAGTAATTTTTATACGTGCATCACTTGGCAATGTTTGAGGCATGAACAATAATTTATTTTGCTCCGTAAAAATTGAAACAATATCATTATTATTACCAACACTAAAACCTGTACTTCCTCCTACATAATAAGTATAATTATCTTTTCTAGCATGTCTTATCCATTCTCCCGTATTAAAATCATAGGTAGCCCCAAAATAAACATTCTCAAATCTAATAGATTTTATAGTTCCTCTAAGAAATGTACCGTTTTTAACATCAAACCTAATACCTGTCAATACGTGTTTAAAATTAAGTGTTTGACTTCTTTCCATTTCATTAGACACACCCCCTACAACATCTATTTCTCTTGCAAATAATAAATCTTCTTGCTGTGCAGGATCTTGTATACCAATTATTCCAAGTTGTCCATTGCTTATCTCCCAATCTCTATTATTGGCAATAGCATAGAAATTAATTATATACTTATTATTAGGCCAAAAAGCATTTGTTTTAATTTTCTGTCCAGAATAATCTGCAATAAAATTATTAATTAAATTTGGCTTGGATACTGATAAAGGTTCTGTTGATAAATGTTTATACGCATATACCTTTACAGAACTTATATAGTCAGCAGGATTATTCACACTACTACGTGTAGATAATTTACTAGACGAAGAAAAATTTGACACCTGTTCATGTAAATAAAGTTCTGATCCGCTTCTACTATCTTGCAATGGAATTATATCTATATCTTGAACAGAAGAAGATGCTCTTGTTTCTATATTTTCCTCTAATAATTCAAAAACAAGCTTTCCTGTCTCCTGAATTTCCATATTACTCTTTACGCAAGAAGCTAATAATAGGAGACCTAGTAGATACAATAGTTTATTCATTTGTAGTTTTTTAATTAATTGATAGATATTCATATAGACCTTGAAACTGCAAATATACATAAAATTATTCTAATAAGCCAAAAATAAAACTTTTACCCTATGAACAAGGTAAATTCAAGTTTTTCTTACACTACTTTTATTTAATTTTCTACACAGAATATTCATTAAAACATATTACATGAGTTAGTTTTTACTAATAAAAATTTTACACAATCTTTAATAGTATTAAAATTATTTGTACTTTTGGAAAAAACATATTTATGACAGAGAAAATTACACACCTAGATATTAAATCAATAAGAAAATATATCCCCTGTGTAACAGGAGAAGATCTTGCCAATGACTTTTTCTTCTCCTATGTAAAATATAATTCCAACCTGTCTATTTTAAATTCTCCATGTCGCATAGATGGATACCTAGCTATCTTCTGCATAAAAGGAGAGATGGAGGTGGAAATTAACCAGAACAAATACAAGATCGACAAGAATGTACTATTAATTAATGTACCAGGCAACATATTCCAAGTATCACAATTTAATGCACTTGCTAATAGAGATATGGAATTTTTTGTTATAGGTATGTCTAAGGAATATGTATCAACAATAAGGGTTGATTTCAATAAACTCTTCAATGATAGTGTCAGCTTCCTATCTAACCCAAGTATAAACTTAAATAAAGCTAGCCTCAAACTTAGTCGTAAATATATTGCGATTGCAGTTGATATACTAAACTCTGATTTAGCTAATAAAAAAGGAGCACTTGGCTCATTAATGTCATCACTGCTATATATCTTGGGAGAAGAATGGAGTAAGCGTCTAAGCGAAGCAAAATCAACTTTATCTACACATCATTCTGCAAGATCAAGTGCAATTTTTGACAAATTCTTAGAACTGGTAACACTACATCATACAACTCACAGGAATATGGCATTTTATGCAGACAAACTATCACTTACTCCAAAATACTTATCAAAGGTAGTTAAAACTGTCAGCGGGAAATCAGCACCCAACTGGATTGACTCATTTGTAATATCTGAGGCAAAGAATTTACTTAGGTACTCAAACATTACAATCAAAGAATTGGTTTACAAACTAAACTTTCAAAATCAATCAGTATTTTATAAGTTTTTCAAAGCTCAAACAGGAATGACGCCATCTGAATATAGACACACAAATATATAATTAACTCGCACTAATAGTATATTTAAAAATATTTTATAAATTTGCTAGGCTAGAAATCACATATTTTAGAAATAAATATTAATAACAAATAAAAATACTAATAATGGAAATTAAAAAGAATGCACAAAGCTATCTTATGCCATTTATAATAATGGTTGTGCTAATGTCACTTATTGGTCTTATCACCAATCTTAATCAACAGTTCCAAGGTCCTATGCAAGCAGCATACCTACTAAAGGCAGGTGGATTGAAAAATATGCTAACAACAATGCTTGTATTCTCTTTCTTCCTTGCATATTTAGTAATGGGACCTATCACAAACAAGTATATTGACAAAAATGGATATAAAAAGTCCCTAATATTTGGTCTTTTTATACTAATTGCGGCCTTTGGTCTTTATGAGCTATCAGCATGGGTATTTGAAACCTTTGATAAAGCAAACTTTATAGACACAATAGAAAAGGCAAAGGCAGCAGAAATTGCTAAAACGCCATTCGAATATACAGGACCTGTCACTGTACCTTATGCCTACTATATCTTTTTGCTTGCTGCATTTGTTGCTGGTACAGCACTTACATATCTACAAGCTGTCGTAAACCCATATATAGTTGCTTGCGAAGTTAAGGGTACATCAGGAGTACAACGTCAAAGTATAGCAGGTGCCGGAAACTCTACAATGACAACAATAGGACCTCTCCTTGTTGCTTCTTTAATATTTGGTGGTGCTTCAGGCTTAAATATCAGCATCAGTTCTCTATATATACCTATATTAGCACTTATTGTTATGGTTGCTATAATAATCGTAGCTCTTACCAAAATACACCTTCCAAGCATAGCTTCTGCGGAGAAAAAAGAAGGTGAAGTTTTGGAGAAAAGTGTTTGGTCTTTCTCTCACCTAAGCCTAGGTGTTATTGCTATCTTCATGTATGTAGGTGTAGAAGTATGCGTAGGATCTAATATAAATCTTTTTGCAATGTCAGATGGCGGCTTCACACTTGAGACAGCTGCAAAACTTGCTTCTATGTATTGGGGAGGAATGCTAATAGGTCGTCTATGTGGTAGCTTCCTTAGCAAGATAAGTGCAAATGTGCAACTGCTAGTAACTAGCGTAGGAGCTGGCATACTTGTAGCACTAGCCATGATAACTAACAATCCGTGGTTACTAGTGGGAGTAGGTCTTTTCCACTCTATTATGTGGCCAGCAATTTTCTCTCTTGCAATTGACAAACTAGGTAAATATACCTCAGCAGGTACAGGTGCTTTAATGATGGGTGTTGTTGGTGGTGCAGTACTTCCTCTAATTCAAGGTGTGGCTGCAGACCACATAGGCTGGCAATACACTTGGGCAATAGTCCTTGCAGCAGAAGCATACCTACTCTACTATGCTCTAATAGGTTATAAAGTTAAACAATTACCAGAATAAACTATGGCACAACAAGATTTAGTTATAGGCATTGACGTAGGTGGACAAACTACCAAATGTGGTGTTGTAGATGCTAGAGGCACTGTTTTATCTCAGACTGTTATACGAACAGATACTCACACAAGCGTAGAGCCATACATTGCAGACCTTGCTGATGCTTTACACAAAATAATAAATGAGTCTAAAGCAGAAGGACGCATAAGAGGAATTGGCGTAGGAGCACCCAATGGAAACTACTATACTGGAGAAATAGAAAATGCAGTAAATTTAACTTGGGGTGGTAGTAAGACTATTAAATTTGCTTCCATGCTTTCTGAAAAAATGGGTGGCATTCCTGTTTCCCTAACTAATGATGCAAATGCAGCCGCTATGGGAGAAATGACATACGGAGCTGCAAGAGGTATGAAAAATTTTATTATGATTACCCTTGGAACAGGTGTTGGCAGTGGTATCGTTATTAATGGAGAGATAGTCTATGGACACGACGGCTTTGCTGGAGAACTAGGTCATACCTTGGCTGTAAGAAATAATGGCCGCACATGTAATTGTGGTAGGACTGGTTGTCTTGAGACTTATTGCTCAGCTATGGGAATTGCAAGAACGGCTAG
>JARIAS010000053.1 GCA_029257745.1 Candidatus Cryptobacteroides sp.
ATTACAATATTCTTTGTTATCGTAATCTGTTCTTGTGCAAAGTTTGATGAGAATACAATTTTAAAAGATGCAAGTAAAGATGGCCTAAATGAGCATAAAAAAGATACAATGCCTTTTGAGCAAGGGATAGTAACATTATATCTTAATGAAGCTACAAGTCGTAATATAGAGGAGAGTAGGGGAAATTTATCTACTATTACTACACGTTCTTCTGAATTTTCTACTGCAATTAAGGATTTAGGGATTACTTCTATGACTCGTTTATTCCCATATGATGAAAGATTTGAAAAGAGAGCTAGACGCGAAGGACTTCATAGATGGTATGTAGTAAATTTTGATCATAATAAATCTCTTACTAGAGCAGAATCTCTATTTGAAGGGCTTAAAGGTGTTGAAAGGGTGGAATACGTTGCAAAACCTGTTACAACTTCTGCTATTCCAAATGATCGTCATTTTAAAGAACAAGAATATTTGTATTCGAATCGCTATTGGAACCAATATAAGATTTTAGATATTAATGTGAAGCCTGTTTGGGAAAAATATTCTACTGGTTCTTCGGATGTGATTGTTGCTATAATTGATGAAGGTGTAGATATGGATCATCCTGATTTGGAAGGAGCAATGATACCTGAAGGAGATAAGGGGAGCAAAACATTTATTTGGTATTCAGATGCTATACATCCTAGTGATCATGGTTCACATGTAGCAGGCGTAGTTGGTGCAGTAAGGAATAATTCAAAAGGTATAGCTGGAATTGCAGGAGGTGATAGTGATAAAGGACAAAAGGGCGTTCGTATGATGTCTTTGCAGGTGATATCATCTTCTGGTAGTTCTTATCCCGCAGCTGCTTTTTATCACGCAGCAAATAATGGTGCTGTTATTGCTCAGAATTCTTGGGGTTACCCTGCAGATCGTAATGGCGATAGGCGTATTGATAAAGATGAGTTGGATAATGTTAGAGGCGGTGGTTATTTTCCATATAGTTTAAGAAGAGCCATTGATTATTTTGTTAAGTATGCAGGTTGTGACAATGAAGGCAACCAATTGCCTAACTCTCCTATGAAGGGGGGATTAGTGTGTTTTGCAGCTGGTAATGAGAATATTGCTTATGGAGGAATGGCCGCTTATGATGAGGTCGTTGCAGTTGGTGCTATTAATGAGATAGGAAGTAAAGCTCGTTTTTCTAATTATGGAGACTGGGTAGATATTTGTGCCCCTGGTGTGAATATATACAGTGCAATAAATTATAACTATGCCACTATGAGCGGTACATCAATGGCTTGTCCTCAAGTGTCAGGAGCGGCAGCTTTAGCTCTTTCCTACTGTGGTGGACAGGGTTTTACTGCTGAAAGACTGAAAGAGGCTCTTATAAATAGTGCAAATACATCTGCTGTTGCTAAGACAGAGGAGGTAGCTTCTCTTTTAGATGTTTTAGGTACAGTAATATGTGCAGCAAAGGATTGGCCTGTACAGCCTGAATTTTCTTTTATAAAGGAGGGTGATAAGATAGATTTTAAGTGGAAGCATAGTCAGAATAGTAAGGGCATAGCTGCTAAAAGATATATTTTAGCTTTATCTAAGTCTAAGAAGAATTTTGATAATTTTAAGACAAATAAACCTTCTCGAGATGTTATATATAAGTATATAAGTGTCCCTAAGGATACTGAGATAGGTGCAGAAATGAGTGGAAGTATAGATGGTTTAGATGCAAATGCAACTTACTACGTATCAGTATTGGATGCCAGTTATGGACATTATTACGAAGACAGACCTGTTATAAAGTCTACCTCTCCATCAGATAATAATCCTGTAGAAATTAGCTTTAATCCATCGGTGGCTGCTACAATTATACAAGGAAGTTCATATTCTTTTATAGTTAATCTTTCAGATGAGGATGGAGATAAGTTTACTTTGGATTATAGTCCTAAAAGTGATAATATAAGTCTAGAAAAAATAGATGATGGACATTATAAGATGACTATCTCTGCACCTAAAGTTATAAAGTCTAATATTCTATTTGTTGCCAGAGATGAGAATGGTCTGGAGTCTCGTAAAGAATTTGCATATAGTGTTATTGCCAATAAAGCACCAACTATTACATTTTCACATCCTTATGTCCGTTTGAATCCAACAGAAATTAAGCAAGTATATATGGACTTTGCTGATGAAGATGCTGATAATTTAGTACTAACTTATGATAATTTACCTTCAGGTATAACTATTAGGAAGATTACTAATATTAGGTATGAGTTGGATTTTGATGCCAGTCGTATGCCCAGAACTAGACAGCGTTTAAATTTTAGTTTGACGGATAGCTTTGGAAATACAACAAGAAAATATCTTGAATATGAAGTGGTTGATAATAAGATACCTGTTGTTGTAGCTGATTATAAGGATAATCTTATCTTAAGAAGATATGAGCATTATTCTTTGGATATATTTGTCGAAGATGAAAATTTGCAAACATTAAAGATGTCATCATCTCTTAATACAGGAGAAAGTATTGTAAAACAAACAGATGGACATTATATTTTGACACTGGAGCCTTCTATGATTAGTCCTGGAACTCATAGTATTAGATTGCAATTTACAGATGAAATAGGGCAGAAATCAGAGTTTAATATGAGCTATAAAATTCTTACAAATACCGCCCCTTTAATTCATACAAATGCTGAACTATCTTATAATATTTGGGATTATGAATTTGTTGATATAGCTCTTAATATAAGTGATGCAGAGGATGATAAATTAACTTTTAGCTTAAATAATAATGGGCAATCAAAGGCTATTTCTTATCAGCATAGTGATAAAGAAATAAGTCTTGTTAAAGGTGCAGAAGATGAAAATGCTTATTTACTGCATCTGCCTGCATCTGCTTTGAACTTAGCGTCAAATGACTTGAAATTTGTTGTTACAGATGCGGCTTCTGCAAGTTCTTCAATTACTCTGCATATAGATGTTAAGGAGAACCATAGCCCTATTATAAATATGAGTAAGAGCTTTATAGAACTCAAACAATCTAAAATAGAAGTTGTGGCTTTTAGTCTTAGTGATATAGATGAAGGCGATAAACTTGTTATGAGTACTAGTGATTTAGAGCCTTTTATGGAATTATTAAAGGTCTCTGAAAATAATTATAGTCTGCAAATAAATTCTCATTCAGTTCAAGCCGGTGATTATGTGTTCAATGTATATGTTCATGATAGGGGAGGAAGGAAAGCACAAGAGAGTCTTAATATAAGGATCCTACCAAATACAGCACCAAAGATAGAGTATGAATCAAGGTCTATATTCTATGTCGAGCCACATCAAGTATTAAATTTAAATGTGAAAATATATGATGATGAACAAGATAAGTTAGAGATAGAATATCCTAAAAATATCGATGGAGTGAGTTTAGTTCAAAGTGATTTGTCAAATTATATTTTGAGGATTGATGCTGATAGGGCTAATTCCGGTAGGGGAGAGTTTATTATCAATGTTAGAGATAATTTTGGGTTAAGTGCTCAAAAAACTATTGTGTATGAAGTGAGAGAGAATAATGCTCCTTTAATAAAACAGCGTATAGATAATATCAAAATTTATGAAGGTGGGGATAGAGTAGACCTGGATATGTCAAAGTATTTTGGAGATATTGATAGCTTTGATAACTTGTCATACCGAGTTAGAAATAGTAATGCAGACGTTGTTAGAGTAGAGCAATTTGATAATAATATTACCTTGATAGGTGGAGCTGCTTTAGGTTTGTCTGTGATAGAAATAATAGCTAGAGATAAATCTGGTTTAGAGATTAGTCAAACTTTTAAGGTGTTAAGAGTTGATAAGGATAAACTTGCCTTAATACCTAATATCGTAGAAAGAGAACTTTCAATTAATTCTTTTAAAGATGCTAAAGTAAGGATAGAAATTATAAATGATAATGCCTCTGTTTTATATACTGAAACTGTTTATATTCAATCATTTGATGTGTATAAGTTAGATGTGTCTTCTTTAGCTTTAGGACGCTATTATATTAGGATTTCATACAATGGTAAGACTCAACAACAGGTTTTTATAAAGAGATAGTATAATAATTACTCAAGCAATTTATATTTATTAGGACTTAGCTAATATTGTATTAGTTAAGTCCTTTTATATTATATATGGAAAATATAAATTATTCTTTTAAGCAGTCTATATGTTATGTAGATGAGTGTTGATATTCCTGTATATTTTCAAAGTTTGTTAATACATAATATGTTAAAATTATGTAGTATGAATTTACTAGTATGATTACTTAAGTCATTATGGACATTTTATAGCATAAGATTAGTTATAAAAGTAGAGGAAGGTACAATTAAGTTTAGGATAGCAGAAGTTTTACTATATAAAAATAAGAGAGATAAATATTATTTATCTCTCTTATTGTGCGGGCGAAGGGAGTCGAACCCATACGCCTCACGGCACTAGATCCTAAGTCTAGCTTGTCTACCAATTTCAACACGCCCGCTTAGTATGTTTACTACCAACTCTTTATCAGAGGATTGGATTGCAAATATAGAGTTAATTTTTATAAATGCAAAATTTTTTAATAATATTTTTATGTTTTATGGAAAATTAAGCAAGACCAGCCTTCCTGTTCAAGATTATCAATCATATTAAGCCTGTACTTTTGTGCCTCTTTTATAAGATCTGTATTGTCGCTTGCAAAAAAACCACTTATCATTATGTAACCAGATTCTTTTAAAGAATTGGCATATGTCCTTAAATCAAATAATATGATGTTTTTATGAATATTAGCAAGAATTATGTCATACTTATTCATTTGTAGCAGAGAGGCATCTCCACAATAGCACTCAATTTTATTTTTTAATCTATTAATTGCAACATTATCATAGCTTGATCGAGTAGCAACAGCATCAATATCTATTGCGTAAACCTTCTTTGCCCCTACTTTTGCAGATAGTATAGCTAGTATACCCGTTCCGCTTCCCATGTCCAATACAGTTTTACCCTTAAAATTGTCTTCGTATTTAAGGATATTTTTAATCATCATTTCGCTTGTAGGATGCTTTCCGTAGCCAAATGCCATATTGGGTTCAATCCTAATGTTAAAGCGTTTTTTAGCATAGCTCTTTCCATTGTTGGGATGTATACATACAGTATTGTCTATTACTATTGTATCTAGTTGATTCTCCCAGGCTTGGTTCCAGTTTTGAGCCGGTATAAGCTGACTGCTATACGTGCATTTAAAAAGAAGTCCACTTAGTACTACTTTTATCTTCATAGCATCAAAGTCTTCTCTTTGCATATAGGCATATAAGGAATT
>JARIAS010000016.1 GCA_029257745.1 Candidatus Cryptobacteroides sp.
CCTCAAAGCAGTCATCTAAGAAGAGCATAAAGTCAGCAGATGCAGAGTCAAATGCCACTTTACCTAATAAGGTTGCAAAGAAGTCAAAGAAATCTTCATCTGTCAAGCAATCTTCAGCCTCAAAGCAGTCATCTAAGAAGAGCACAAAGTCAGCAGATGCAGAGTCAAATGCCACTTCAACTGACAAGCTAGCAAAGAAGTCAAAGAAATCTTCATCTGCCAATCAATCTTCAGCCACAAAGCAGTCATCTAAGAAGAGCACAAAGTCAGCAGATAAAAATTAGTGACAGAAGTTAATTATACTATTGAGTTAAAAGAACTTTATGTTCTTGAAAAAATAAATAATCTTAAAATAAAAATGGTAAAAGTAATATTAAAGAAGGGGAGAGAAGCATCTCTCAAGAGATTTCATCCTTGGGTGTTTTCAGGAGCAATAGCCCAGATTAACGCTAAAGTAGAAGAGGGAGATGTAGTTGGAGTATATGATGCACAGGGTAACTTTTTAGGAGCAGGACATTTTCAAGAAGGTTCAATAGCAGTAAGGATATTGAGTTTTACAAGTTCAAATATTAATGATGATTTTTGGCTTGAAGCATTAAGTAGTGCATTAAACTTAAGAAAATCTTTGTCTTTAAGTAGCTCTTACAGACTTGTACATGGAGAAGGAGATAATCTACCAGGATTAATTATAGATTACTATGAAGGTGTATGTGTCTTACAGGCACATTCAGTAGGAATGTTTAGGGCTAAAAAGCAAATAACAAAGGCATTACAAACAATCTATGGGGATCAGTTAAAAGCCGTTTATGATAAAAGTTCTAATACCGCACCATTCAAAGCAGGATTGGAATTAATAGATGGCTATATATACAGAGCTGAGGATTTTTCAGCATCATCTGTAACGGCTTTTGAAAATGGACATAAATTTTTAGTAGATTGGGAGCAAGGACAAAAGACAGGATTTTTTCTTGATCAGAGAAATAATAGAATGTTGGTAAAAAGTCTAGCAAAAAATAGAAATGTATTAAACCTATTTTGTTATACAGGAGGTTTTTCTATCTATGCTTTAGCAGGTGGTGCAAGTCACGTTGATTCAGTGGATAGTTCGGCAAAAGCAATAGACACCTTAGAGAAAAATATAGAATTAAATTCTTTTGAAGCTTCTAAACATAGGGCCTATTGTGAAGATGCAATTGATTTTTTGAAAAATTGCCCTGAAGATAAATATGATTTACTCATAGTAGACCCTCCTGCATTTGCCAAACATAGGGGAGCACTAAATAATGCTTTAAGGGCTTACCAAAGATTAAATGCCGCAGCTATATCTAAGGCGGCAAAGGGCTCTTTTATATTTACATTTAGTTGCTCTCAAGTTGTAGATAAGGAAGCCTTTTCTCTAGCCATTTTTTCAGCGGCAGCACAGTGTGGTCGTAAAGTAAGAATACTCGATAGGCTCAATCAAGCAGAAGACCATGCTGTAAATATCTATCATCCAGAGGGAGAATACCTAAAGGGTTTACTTCTATACGTAGAATAAAGTGTAACACAGAAAAATATATAATATGAACAAATTAATTAAATTAAGTCTAGTAGGACTTTCATGTCTTTTTATAATATCTTCTTGCTATAAGGAAGATATAAATGTTTTGTATTCTAGGCAAATTGTTATATCGGATAGTACAAAACTAGAACTTCATAAAACTAACGAAGACCTGCAAAAGCTTCAATCTTTGTACGAATTAATAAATAGCAAGAAGTCTATAAAAGATGTTCTATATATCCCAGATGAGAAAAATGCAAATGCTGTAAGGATAGTATTTACAGACAATAGCACAATTGATATACCTTATGGAAAAGATGGAAAAGATGGAAAAGACGGTGGAAATGGAGAAGACGGTCATACACCATCTATTGCTATTTCCAAAGACGGCTATTGGCTTATAGACAATGTAAAAACCCAATATAAGGCAGTTGCACAAGATGGTGTAAATGGTAAGAGCCCTAAAATAGTGATAATACACGATGCAGAGCAGCCAAATGACACAGATCTATATTGGGCAATAAAGTGGACTGACACTGATGTGCCAGAATTTATATTGGATCCAGATGGAAATAAAGTTAGGGCAAATGGCAAAGATGGCAAAGACGGCAAAGAAACTACTTCACCTAATGTATCTTTTCCAAAAATAAGTATTGAAGATAAAGGCGATCACTACGAGTTTAAGATTACAGTCTCTCCCAATGATGCTGAGCAAAGTTATAATTTTGCAAAGGCTAATATTCCTATCCCATTGTCAGTTGAAGTGATTGAAGATAATAAGGATAAGGACTATGTTCATTTAAAGATAAAGTCAAAACAGGGATTAAGACTGCATTATAAGAGATTTTATGATAATAAGTATAAAAGTCTTGTAATGGCATCAGACGCAATAGATTTTTATATGCACAAGCTATATACCTCTCGTGCAAGCGTCTCTTTCTATGTAAAAGGTGAAAATGAGCAAAGTTCTCAAACAGAAGTAATAGATGTCTCTAAATATACCAGTCCAATATTCAACGCACAGATAAAATATATAATAGGTGTACCAAATCCACTTGATGAAAATGATCTAAATTATCAGTCAGATTTTGTTAATGCCTTAGTAAAACTGTCAGATGAAGCTGAGTCTACATTGACTAAATTCGATTACATGGTTACAAATTGGAGTTATTTTCCTAATCATGCCAAAGGTTTAAGTAGTGATAAATATCTTTATAATGATCAGTTAAAAGGTATGCTTAGAGAGGAGGAAGATGGTCATCAAGGGGACTTACTTATCTCTGCAACTTCTTGTGATTTATATGTGAAAATCAAAACAGATGCCAGCACAAATAATTACTTACCTGATGAACAGCAATGGGTGAAAGTGGAAAATTACTATCAAGAGTCTATAAGTAATGTTAGTGCAGATGATTGGGATGTAACTTCCCCATCTAGAAAGATTGCATCAACTTTCTTTAATGATATAGATTACGTATTGACAAAATACTATTCATATAAAGCAGAGCATGCCTTAATAGATCCACTACAAGAAAGTACTATGTAGAGCAAAAATATTCTGACAATACAGTAGCTTATTTTAAGAGATGTGTACTAAGTGCATATCATACTTAGAATAAGCTATGTTATTTTTATAGTGTATTAATTTAATAGTGAAATAATTAAATTATTTATATGCTTATTCTTTTTTATTTTATAAAAAAATAGCGATATTTGCGGAAAAGTTTTTATAAATACAATATTAAAAAACAAATAAGTTATGTTAAAACTATTTAAAGTAACCGCTATTCCTTTATTATGTGCCCTTATTGTAGGGTCATGTTATAAGGAAGACTTATCCGTGTTATATTCAAGGCAGATCGTAGTATCTGATAAATTACAATCTAAAGTAGAAGAACTAAATAATAATGTTTCTTCTCTTAAGATGTTATATGAGGTTATATTTAATAATAAAACCATTCAAGAAATAAGGAAATTCCCAGATAATGAAAATCCTACATTTTATAGACTAATATTTAAGGATGGTAGTTATATTGATATTCCATACGGTATAATTAAGGAAGGCGACAAAGGCGATCAAGGCTCTCAAGGTGATAAGGGAGACAAAGGCGATCAAGGCTCTCAAGGCGATAAGGGAGACAAAGGTGATCAAGGCTCTCAAGGTGATAAGGGAGACAAAGGCGATCAAGGCTCTCAAGGCGATAAGGGAGACAAAGGCGATCAAGGCTCTCAAGGTGATAAGG
>JARIAS010000025.1 GCA_029257745.1 Candidatus Cryptobacteroides sp.
TTATACCCAATACTAACCAAGCACTTTCCTTACCTAATAGATTAGCTTCATTACTTAGGGCTGAAAAATATTTACCTAATTTATCTGTATCAAATTGTTTCTTAGCTTCTTTAAATTCAACAATCTCATTTTCTGAAGATTTCAGTAATTCTTCTAATTTCATAATATATTTTATAAAAAAGTCAATCAATTTATAAAGATAATATATTTAATTGATTATTTTTATTATCAGAAGTAGCAACAGTCAACAAGCAAGTGAAACGTTACAACAAAAGATTGAAGAATATTATTTGTTATATGTTTAGTAAACTTTATCAAGTAGCACATTTACAAATTAAGTATATCTATTATTAAAATAAAAGGGATAATATGAAAATCCTGTACTTTTATCTATTCCTGATATCTTATATAGGTAGCCCAACTATCTGTTTTAGAATTCAATGTTTGCAGATATAAGGTGTCATTTTTTATTTTATATCTATAGTCCGTAAGTTTTTGTATATTATATTGGATACATGTATATCTGTAAATAATATTATTCTCAGTATACCATATAGCTGAACTACTAAAATAGCGAGTCTTTAATTGACTTATTTCTGAAGGACTATGATAATTCCCATCTGCTTCAAAAATGTCTATATCTACCATGATTGTGTCTTTTGGATAAGCCTCCCATATACCCACAATAGATAAGTCCCTTCCTTTATTTTTATAATACTCCATTTTTCTATCACATCTATCCTCCAGACCATAGAGTATGGCACTAAGACAACTTGAAGTCATAGTGCAGATAAGAATTGCCGCTATAATTAAATTAATTTTTTTCATAGTAGTTATATTTTTAATATTTTTCGCAATATAATATATTATAATTAGTTATACAATATATTTTACTTTATTGTATATAAATTGATTTAATAGTATTATTGTCAATATATAGTATTGCATATTTATTGTGTTGATATACAAAAAGTAAGTATTATATTTAGATTTTGGGTGCATATAAAGAGATTAAGTACTTTTTATAAATATAAAAATGTATTTTTATGACAAAATAATTTGCTTATTATGAAAGAAGCGTCAAGGTATGAAGAGTGGCTTAGCACTTTGTCAAATACTCGTTTTATCTACAATACTATGTCTGAGTTAGAGAGGATGCTAGATAATAATGCCATTCATAATAATGGTATCAAACGTTGTTTTTCCAGTCTACCAAAATTGCGTTCAGCATATAGAGATTTAAAGGAGGAAGTGGCAATAATGACAAATTGGACTATAAATCTTGATAGTCTTATGGAAGATTATAAGATAGCATGGACCTTCTTTTCTAAAAACCTCAATCGTAGAGCTAATCCTGAAAAGCTTGCACTTGAACTTCTATCTTTTTGTTTCCCACCATATAGTAGTAATGGAATAACTACTAAGAGATTGTCAATATATAGGCAAATAGTTGAACAGGATATAAGTATACCTTTTATATTGCTTATGCTAATGAAGGTTATCCCCGGTTATGATTCAAAAGATGGAGATGTTAATGATATGCCTGAGCAATATGAGCGTATAATGACTTTGTTGCAAAACTTTACAAGAAATGAGTCGGAATATAGTATTATGCCTGCTATTAATCTTGCAAGAGAAGAAACTTACAAGTCCAGACTTATGCTCTTATTCCATGTATCTAAAATACTTGATATATATAATTCTTATAACGATATATCAAACATATATGATACTGCTACAAACTTAAAAGCAGGTCTTATAAACTTGGATATTGCAGGATATTGGAATGAGAGTGATGGAAAGTTGTGTAATACTGATTTCTGGCAAATTGAAGAAACAGACAATTATGGCACATATTTTATGACTTCTTGGCATAAGGATGCTAAAAATAGTCTTAGTGGCATTCGCTATACACTCTTTATTTTAGACGGCGATGATGGTAATTTTATCTATTATATTCTTCATCCTAAAGCCATTTTACATAAAATGCAAGGACTTGCTTATGAGGATGCTGACCATGTTTGGTATAAGACAGCTTTATTAAGTTTTAGACCTGATGAATTGCCTTTGCAACGACTAATAAAGTCTACTGAATGGAAGCCAACAATTAATCTTGGTAGGTGCAAAGATGAGAAGGTAGTGTCTCAGTATGACAGATGGATAAATAATCTTAAGATTGTTAAACCATTTAAGCATCTTGAATACAACTTCTATCCCAATCTATATGCCATTACTAAGACTCATCTTTATATCCCATCAGATAATGATGGAGAATATTTTAAAGTTCCAAAGACTGCCTATGAGGGTTTTGAGAATATCCATATGGGGGATAATATAGGTACTATGAATATGAACGGTAAGACCTATCTTGTTTTTGACGAGCTTATGCTGTATATCGCTACTACCAAGAATGAATTGGAGAAATATAACATAGAAATAGTCAGTAGTATTATATAGTCCTGTTTTTGCTGATTTTAATTGATTTATGTCTTACTTCTTAGGGCAGGCTAAGGTGTTTAGTTTATAAAAAAGTGCCAGTCTATACATTTTATATAAACTGGCAAGGTTTTTATTAAATAATTATATACTATTTTTCATTTGAGAAATACTTTCTAGCTGATTTATTATAAGTTGCTGCTTATCAGTAAGTTCTTTTATTCTGTCTTCAGCTATACGTAATTCTTCTTCCTTTTTTCCCTTTTTTGTGTTTATCTCCTTAATTTGCTCCTGCAAAGGTTCAATCAATTCTGTAAGAAATTTCTCACGAACAACATTCTTTACTTCTTCCTTTTTTTCAAATGCACTTTCAAGGTATGGCATAGGGTTAAAGTTGTTGCTTATTGAGTTTATCTCATCTTCAATTTCTTGCTTATTAGTATTATGTGATAGGAAATTAACAATAAAGTTGTTATTACTATTAAGTATTCCGAATGTGAAGCCATGAAGAAGAGCAGTAATACCATCACTAAAACCAAATTCAGTATCTATTGAATAAGAAGAGTGAAATAAAGAGCTGTCTTCTATATCAAGTTGAATTTGATTTTTAGTAGATTTGATAAAATCTATAGAATCAAAGTCAGGCAAATAATTAATCAAAATATCTTCTGTCTTATTAAAGAATTCTGTAACGCTATCTTTTATTTTATTTTTACCCTCTTCACTTATAGACTCGACAGCTCTTTTGAGATCCCTGGTGTAAAGTTTGTCTAATACAGAATCTAACTTAGGTCTAATACTTTCATAGCTAGACATCATACCCCAGTCATTATCTATAATAGACACTAAACGTTTACAAGCGGAGTCAACAATATCTTCAAGTTCGTTATTACCCTTTCGCACAATGTCTTTTAACTTAGCATCAACATCATCACCTAGGGAGTCCATTTTTTTAGACAAACGTTTATGGGCTCTATTTAGGTCAGACTCTATATCTTCAATTTCAGAGTCAGGCATAGAGAGTAGTTTGATTTTTTCTTTTTCTTTATAAAGTTCCGTTTCAGTATCTGTCTTAATCTTGTCACCTGCAGCAAGTATAGCATTGATGGGCTTTGTAAATAAAATTTTATTTTTTTCATTCTCAATCATGCTCTTTACTGCATTGACCAGATTGTCAAGATGACTCCATTTGTACATCTCTTTTTGGCTACTAATCCCAAAATTTTGGCAATGGCGTTCCCAAGCAAAATTTAAAGCCTCCGAATTAGATATTTTGCTCATGGGTAGTTCAGAAAGTAGAGCCATCTCAGCAGAAAGAGGTATAGGTTCAACATCCTTAAGTATTTCTACTAAGGTATTATCATTACACTCTTTGCATGCCTTTTTGATTTCAGACTTGACATATTCTTTTATTTGCTTCTCATCTTCAGGATTATTTTCATCACAAAAAGGAATATCATATTTGTTAATACCAACAAGAACTTTTCCTATGCCACATTGGCGGACATTCTGGAATATAATATCTCTATCAGTAGCATCAAAAGGTCGTCCAGCATAAAGCATCATAATAACGACATCCGCTTTCCTAAGAAATTCCTTAGTTCTTTCTTCTCGAGATACGATAGGGTCATTAAATCCCGGAGTATCAACAATTTCTACTCCTTTGAGATATTCATGAGGATAATAGATTGTTACAGACTTTGTGATTGATACAAACTTACCATCTGCACCAACATATTCAATCAAGTTATTAAAGCTATCTTCTTGTGTTTTACCAAGATAATTTTCCAATGATGCTCCTAACTTTGCAGCTTTGGAAACAAGCTCTTTTGCAGCTTTAATCTTAGATTGATCAAGACTATTTGCTGCCTCATTCTCATTTCTTTCTGCTTGCATTTTCTGCTCTGTCCATTCATCTTTAGTATAAAACTCTGCCACAAGATGTTCTTTCTCTCCATAGGTGATAACAGAGAGTGCCGCTGTCATGGGCGTTGTAGCTGCAGGTAAAATATCATCTTTGAAAACAAAGGAATTTAAAAATGTGGATTTTCCACACTTCATTTGACCAATAACTCCAATAGTTAAGGTCTCCTTGTTTAACCTCTCCTTTATTTCTTCTAATGAAATAGAAGATTTATTATTAGCATCTGTGTTCTCTCTAGGAATCCAGCCATATTCTGCTGCCTTGTCTGCAATCTTTAGTAGATTTTGCTTTTTTACTTGTAATTCCTCAAATATATTTTGATTCATAATTATTTTATTTAGTTATTTTTTTGTACTGATTGTAACAATTGCTTATATTAAACCACGCTTTTTTTAAAAGGCTTACCTTATTCCATTCTTGTTCAATTTCTTCAGTTTTATCATTTTGGGAATTGAATGTACTGTATAGTTTATTCACTCTTTCTGACGCAATATCTTCTAATAATTCTTGTGGGTGATCAGTTGTTATGCAGTCTTTACGAAGTTCGCTTAGATAATTAGCAAATTCATCTCTAAGATTCTGATTTTCTTTGGATAGTGTACAGTAATTCTGATGATATTCTTTAACTTTATCTTCAAATAATTTAAGCAATTTTCCTATATCTTTCCCTATTTCCTCTATAAATGAGTCTCTAGTAGAGATCTTATTAACTTTTTTAATATGCTTCATAATTGTATCTATAGAAGATTTTTTTGAAAAGCTTATATATCCCTGTATGTCAAGACCTTCCTCAGACATAGTTTGTCTAATGAGATCCTCTACTTTTTGAACTTCAGACTTTGGTTTTAAATCAACTTTATTTATTACAATATAAATAGGCTTTTTGACCTGTTCTTTGATTATGGCTAATGAACTTTTGTTGATAGTACCTGTATTTACATCAACAACCCAGAATAGAGCATCGCACTCATTAATAACATCAATTGTCCTTTCTTTATCTTCTTTATCATTGGAATTAAAACCGGGGGTATCCAAAATACTAAGACCTTCCAGATTAGGATTTTCATATGTCATTACAAAGTACTTAATTAGAGAAGAGACACCTTTTACTTGATCAAGAATATCTTTTGAAATCTTTTTTAAAGTGTCTTCTTCAATCTTCTTACGTTTTCCATCTCCTGTTATAAAGCTATAAATTACATTAGGTCCTTTTTCTATGTAAGCAGGAATAGCAGTTGTGGGCTTTGCACTAACTGGAAGTAAAGGAATATTAGGATTGTCTTGAGACAGAATTCTATTGATAATAGAAGTCTTTCCTGCAGAGAATTCACCTATAAAAGCTATGGTTGTTTTCCCGTCAAGCCAACTTTTTCTTTTAGTCGCAGCCCATTGTTCAAAAGCTGATATAAAATATTTCTTTTTTTCTTCAAGGCCTTTTTCTTCTTTAATGTTATTCCAACTTAGCAATTGCTTATATTCGTTGAATAAATATGTATTAAGGTCGTTAAATTGTCCTTTTATGAAAGATTCGAGATAGTGAATATGCTTATACAACAATTCCTGTGTATCTTCAGTACTCATTTCCTGTGCATCTAGAATGTCTTGTATAAAATTAAGAGTATTATTTTTTAATTTTAGCTCTTGTTTTTTATCGTCAAGCTCTTGTTTTTTATCGTCAAGCTCTTGTTCTTTATCGTCAAGCTCTTTTTGAGCAGAGGATAACTTATCTTGTAGTTCTGTAATATCTGAGTCTTTGTTTTCTAGTTCTGTAATGTATGATGAGTCTTTGTTTTTTAGTTTTTTCTTTAAATAAGAAATATCATCTTCCTTTTCTTCAATTTCTTCTTCAAGTTCTTTGATTTTTTTCTTTAAATTATCAACGTCATCAATGTGAGTATTCATAAATTTATTTGCTATTAGAGTAATTAAGATAATTTCTTTTTTAGAATTGATAATTCAATAGCCTGAGACTCACATGCAAGCTTATATTCTTTTAGCTGACGTGTTAGCTCAAGATTTTCTAAACGAGAGTTTTTAAGCTCTCGTTTAGTATTATCTAATTCATCTTCAAGGTCATCATGGCTTTCATCAGCAGATTTTGCCTTTCTTCTTATTTGGTCTAATTCAGAAAGTAAGTCTTCAGATTG
>JARIAS010000007.1 GCA_029257745.1 Candidatus Cryptobacteroides sp.
GAATATCCATATCAAGTGAAGTCTTTAGATTATCTCCTGCTATTGCATCTTGGCTTCCCAATTCTGTGTCTTCAATGTACCCGCTTTTATCAATTCTTTTGAGCCATTGGAAACCCTCTTTACCATGCAGTATGTCATTATATGCTCCCTCTATGCCGATTAGCCCGTTCCCATTGCTTTTGCTATTATCTTTAACATAGCCTATTGTACGTTTTGCTAACTCACCATATGGATATTCTCTTGTGTCAATAGTTTCTGTTACAATGCCACCTTTATTTGCACCTTCTCTGAATAGTGGTAGACTTTTTACCTTCTTCATAGTATAATGGTTAATAGCTTTGCCAATTTTTAGATAACGACTATTGTTTGCCCTCTTATTTAAAATTAGGTTATAGTACTCATTAGCACTTTTATCTTTATATATTTGAGCAAGCCCTTCAGCAAGTTGTTTTGCCTTATTTCTCCATTCGTCTTCTTTTTTAGGATTTTTCTTATAGTTCTCTTTTTGAACAGAACAGTCCATGACCACTTGATACATAGGTACAGACATAGCTATGAGATTGCCTTTAACATCTAGAATATCTCCTCTTTCAGGTGCTATTTCACTTATTTTAGGTGATAGGCTAAAATGTATTAATAAGGATGGCTTAATGCTATAAAATAATTGGGTATATGCTATTTTACCCAGAACTATTAAACATATACATACAGATAAAATATAAGTTGCATAAAGAAGAGTGTGACTATAATCTTCTTCTTCCTTAATCTTCTTTGTATTTGGCTTATCTATCATTAGTTATCTAAAGTGTATGCAGGTTTATTTGATGGTCTAAGTCTTGAACCTTGTTTCTTTAAGAGGGCTTCTATTTTACTTATTCTATTAAAGCTATTTAGTACTATAGTTTTTTGGGCATGTTCTATCTTTAATTCTTTTATTAGTCTTTTATTTTTTTCTACCTCATTCATTTTTTGTTGAACCATCATTCGAGTAAGTATGGATACCCAAGCTAATGCAAAAATGAATATAATCAGAGGAAATATTTTATCAGCTTTTATCTCTTGTAGTATTCTTCCATTGAGTAGAGATATTATAATTTTCTTAAAAGACATTTTTAAGTCTCCTTTATTTTTTCAGCTATGCGTAATTTGGCACTTCTTGATCTTGTATTGTCTTGAAGTTCATTTTCGCTAGCTGTGATAGCTTTTTTGTTAATTATCTTAAAAGGTGAAAGATTGTTCCCATAAAAGTCTTTTTCAATTTCGCCTCTTATGTTTCCTGATTTTATAAAATTCTTTACCATCCTGTCTTCAAGTGAGTGGTATGTTATAATAACGAGTCTTCCTCCAATATCTAAACTTCTTACAGTAGCTTCTAAGAAGCGTTCAAGAACTTTCATTTCTTGATTAACCTCTATGCGAAGTGCTTGGTATACCTTTGCTAAATACTTGTGTTCCATAAGTTTAGGTAGTAGAGGTTTTAGTGTGTTATTTAAATCTCCAGTTGTGGTAATTCGCTTTCTTTCTCTTTCTTTTACTATGAGAAAGGCTAATTTGTGAGCTTTGTCTATCTCTCCATAAAGTTTAAATATGTTTTTAAGATTTTCTTCATCATAATCATTGATAATATCTTCAGCAGATATTCCTTCAGCTTGATTCATTCTCATGTCTAGCTTTGCGTCGTATCTGAATGAAAAGCCTCTTTGTGCAGTATCAAATTGATGTGATGATACTCCTAAATCTGCAAGTATCCCATTGGCTTTTATATCTAAAGCGTTTTTTCTTCCGTCTTTGTACATCTCATAGTTGAGAAAATTTTCAATAAAGCGAAAGTTGCTGTGTATGAGTGAGAAACGTTTATCGTCAATATTGTTCTTAAAAGCGTCAAGGTCTTGGTCAAAGGCTATAAGTCTTGCATTTTTATCCAATCTTTTGAGTATCTCACGACTATGTCCACCACCTCCAAATGTGGCATCTAGGTATATGCCTTTATTGCTAGTTATTAGGGCAGATACGCTTTCATCAAGCAAGACAGGTGTATGATATTCTGACATTAGATATAAGGCTTTTATTAGTTTTCTAACTTTTGCAAGCTTACAAATTTAGCAAAAAAAACTACAAAGATTTCCACAATAAATATTATTTTTACACTTGTGCTTTATCTCTTTGTAGTTTATGCTTTTATCCTTAGCAAGACTATTACTTATTGTTTTATAAGACCTTTTCTTTATCTTTCTTTGTGAAAATTAGTTTTATATCCTTTCGCAGATTAATGTTGCAGAACTGCAGTCAATAACTCTTACATCAACATAATCTCCAGCTTTGTGTAGGTTATCTATAAAAACACACATTTTATTATTGCTAGCTCTGCCGCATAAAGCATTTTCATCTTTTTTGGATTTTCCCTCAACTAATACCCTGAAGATTTTCCCTATATCTGCCTTATTGTTTTTTAGACTAAGTTCTGATTGTAGGGCTATGATTTCACTTAAGCGTCTGCCTTTTACTTCTGGGCTAATATCATCTTTATAGTGTCTGGCAGCTAGTGTTCCAGGCCTTTCAGAGTATTGGAACATATATGCAAAATCATAGGCTACATCACTCATTACTTTTAATGTTCCTTGATGATCTTCTTCACTTTCACCGCAAAATCCAGCTATAATATCCGTTGTTAGACTACATTCTGGCATTACTTCCTTGATTTTATTTACCCTTTCCATGTACCAAGCAACATCATAGCGTCGTCTCATTTTCTTTAGCATATTATCGCTGCCTGATTGCACAGGAAGGTGTATATGTTTGCAGATATTATCATATTTTGCCATAGTGTATATGAGTTTGTCGCTTATATCTTTAGGGTGTGACGTTGAATATCTTACCCTTAGATCTGGATCTATCTGTGCAACCATCTCTAGTAGATCTGCAAAGTCTATATTCTCTCCATCCTTTTTCCAGTGGTAGGAGTCTACATTCTGTCCTAATAGGCTGACTTCCTTATAGCCTCTCTCCCATAGGTTCTTTGCTTCATTTACAATGCTATATGGGTCCCTACTTCTTTCCGTTCCCCTAGTAAAAGGAACTACGCAATAGGTACACACATTATTACAGCCTCTCATAATAGATATAAATGCTGATACTCCTTTTTTATCTAATCTTACAGGAGTTATATCTGCATAAGTCTCTTCATGAGAGAGCATTACATTTATCTTCGGTTTATCGGGCTTTATATCTTCTAGAAGATTACCTATACTTCTGTACGAATCAGGCCCTGCAACTAAGTCTACTTTATGACTATCAAGTAATTTGTTCTTTAGCCTTTCTGCCATACAGCCAACTATGCCTACAACAAGATTATCCTTTTGTTTTCTATATACTTGAAATTGGTCAAGCCTGCCCCAAATTCTTTGTTCTGCATTATCCCTTATTGAGCATGTGTTAATCAATATTGTATCAGCTTCTTCTATATTTTCAGTTTGTGCATAACCACCTTTATCTAATACAGCCAATATTACCTCAGAATCGTTTACATTCATTTGGCAGCCGTATGTTTCTATATATACTTTTTTATTCATGTTTTCTAAGATCCTAATATTATATAAACTACAAAAATACAATAATTATGCGAGAAAATAAGATTGTTTTTATGAGATTGTGTGGACATAAAAGAAAGGATATGGGTATTTCCCATATCCTTTCTTTTATGATAGTAGTTATTATTTTCTTTAAATTAGAAAGTAACCTCAGTACGTTGTCTATTATAAGCTATTGCATAAACCTTTGTGTTTTCGTCAAAAGCTTTGTTTACAGTAAATTGTGCTTCGTTAGACACAAAAATTAGATTGTCGTTTTTGTCTCTTACCTCAAATGCCACTGCATTTTGGTAGTTGTTGCAAGTGATTTGTGTGCCACCAGCAGTAGTTTGTTTTGTAGCTGAACCTTTTACGACATTGGCTTTGTCCTTAAAAAATTGCCAGTTACTATCTGTAATGTATTCTATACATTCTCCTAGCTCAGGATATTTACGTCCTTTAATTTCTGATTTAATCCTATCAGCATAAGCCTTTGTTACTGTAAGGTTTCTTCTAGCATAGTCTTCAATCATCTTATTGACTTCTCTATAATATCCCCATTTTTCAAAGAAGTCTGTAAGATCTGTTTGTGTAAGCTCAGAGAATGATTTGGTGAAGTCTACTTGATATTCTCCATCATTTTTGCCATTAACTCTTTCTATACTACGCATTTTATCATAGTATTTCACTGAGAAATCTTTTATTCCTTTTACCTTAGAGAAGTAGAGATTTAGTTGCCAGAAAGGTACTAGATTACAAAATACATCACCTAAGTTGCAGAATGGATTTTTATCAACAAATGCTAAATTAAAGGCTTTTCCATATCTGTTCTTATAATTAACACCCATTCTTTCTGTCTGAAGACGTGTAGGTATTTCCCACGCTGTCTGGATGTTCATAGAGTTCATATTAACAGTACATTCAGTAAGACCTATCCACATAAATGCCGGTGCAATCTGATGTGAGTGGCCGACCTCGTGTGCTGGACCCCAGTTCGCCTTTCTCATTTTTTCTGTATTGCATAAGCTATGCATAGTAGATTTATTGTATGATGTTCTATAATTTGTACAATACATATATGCGGTATACATTACTTGGAAATATGCACGATTAGTCATTTTTCTAGCACCTGTATCTGTACCATCAAACTTGTGTGTTTGGTCTAATAGGTCATCAAATGTGTCAATAAGATCTTTACCTCTACCATGTGTATATGCTTTGAAATCTGCTGTCTCAAAACATAGGTGTGCATTTCTTCCTATTACGTCAAAATATTTGTCTGTTGCATTATTAAGTAACTTTGTAAAGTCCTCTGGCTTATGTTTTTGACTGTCAAAGTAACCATTTACAGTTCCTGTTGCAAAGTGAACCTTAATCTTAGGAGCATCTATTCCTGCAGGATCTTTATATTGCAAGTATATAAGACCTTTATGATTAGTTGTTATTTTATTTACACCTTCATAAAGTGTGTGGTTCTCAGCATTGCCAAAGCCATCTCCACCAGGTTTATTTAAATCTTGGATTTTTATGCTTATATTTTTTCCATGACTTGGTCCTACTAAAACAACTAGCTCTTCGCCTTTATCAACTCTAATACCTGTAGGATTGTCAAGGTTGCTGTAAGGAAATTGCATTTTGTTGTAGTTACGAACGACCCAAGGGTCTTTCCAAGCCCTATATTCTTGAATTCTAAACTCTGAAGGGTAACTGTTTTCTTTGATATATCTTGCTATATTCTTAAAGAATGGGTTTTTAATAGCATTAATCTGTTCAACTGTTACACCGTCTTTTAGCTCAGAGCAGCTACTGTCAGTGAAAATAGTAGAAGGGTCAAAATTCTCTTTATTAATTTGCCAGAATTCTACTTCAGCCGCAGATGCAAATCCTCTACCATTATCGCCACTACCAGATTGTACTATTAGTCTGAATGATTTTACATTAGATAAACCATTTTCAAAATATACTCTTCTAGCATTCTTACTTCCTTCAAAATCATAATCCATTACTTTTGTATATGTATTGCCATCAGTAGAGTATTCTATTGTCACCAATTTGAAGTTACCATTAGAACTTGCATCTTGTCTTGGAATATAGTTCATATAATCCACATCTTGAGCTTTGTTGAAATAGTATGTAAGTGTTACAGGGAAGGTGGTTTGATTCCAATGAGAGTGGTATATGGTATTTAATTTCCCATCGTAAGAGTTTTCTATCTCACCACTTCCTGGTTGATGTGAACTACTTGTTCCACTGCTTATAGTTAGCTTTATGTCATCAGATAAACTAGTTGTATTAGAATTGTTCTCGTATCCCTTCTTTTGTGTTACAGGAACAGACTTTGTGATAATAGGGGCTTGCTTTGTTGTAATATCAATTTCAGCCCTTCTTTCTCCTTCGCTTGTGTTATCTGTGATTGCAAGTACGTATTTATGAATTTTAACACCATCATTAGCAGTCTCGATATTGTCTGATTTTATAGTTATCCAGCTTGGAAGTTTAATTTCATATTCAACATTAGATGTTATAGATAGTTCTTGTACATCACTAAATTCATTTGCAGTTAATGAGGTAGGTGAAACAAGTATGTTGCTCCCCGTACCCATCTGAGTTATCTTAATTTCTTCTGATAACTTACCTGCTGATACAGTTAAGACAGTCTTACGCTCATCTACTAACTGGTTTTCGGTAGTGCTAAGTCTTATACTTTTATCTTTTTTTGTTACTTTTAGCCAAGACTTAGCATCTTTCTCAACGGAAAAAGTCCAATCTTTTGCATTACTGCTTATGGATATTGTTTGAGCAGATTTTGAGGCCAGAAAATTCACAGCCTTATCTTGATCTGAGATCTTAAGAAAGGTCTCATCTAGAACTTGTTTGGGCTCGCAAGCTAATCCAAACAATAAAATAAGAGCACATATTACTCTAGATGTTATTGCTTTCATAATAAAGTTGTTAGTTACTTAGTTGTTATTAATAGTTATTTAAAACGTTTTTAATATTGCTTCAAAGTTAGTTATATTTTTTTTATAATGACAAATAAAAATATGTTTTTTCGTATGAATATTATTTATAATGAATGGTGTATTTTTTGCCCTAACATTAAAAGCTTAATTTATTCATAAGTTTATTAAATAATAAATTTATGATTATATTAGTGGTATATTTGTATTCTTAGAATTATAATGTGTATGAAATATAGGTATAGTATAATTTGTTTATTGTTCTTCATAATACTTTGTTGTGCAAGTGCTTGTTCTAAATATTCCCAATTGAGGCTCCTTAAATCCAATGTCGAATCTTTGCAGATGGAAGGCTTGTCTACGCTAAACTTGCTATTAAACTTAGAGATAGATAATCCTGATGCAAAATTGACTGTTAAAGATATTCGAGGAAAAATATATTACAAGGACGAAT
>JARIAS010000061.1 GCA_029257745.1 Candidatus Cryptobacteroides sp.
TAACGTTTAATATGAAGCCTTTACGATTATCATATAGTTTAATTTATTGTTTTGCTTTATTATTTTTATTGTTTCTTCGCCCTTGCTTAGGTAATGCTCAAAATTTAACTTATAAAGGCTGTGTATATAACTCTGAAAGTAAAGCATTAGAGTTTGCTAATGTCATGGCATTAAGCCTGCCTGATTCTGTAGTTATTAAGGGAACGTTTACAGATCATAATGGGAATTTTACTCTTTTATTAGATAGCCTAACTAAAAATATTATGTTTAAAGTAAGTCTTGTTGGCTATCAAACTAAAATTTTAAATCCTAAGCAAATTGATTCTATTATATTATCCGAATCTTCATTAAAATTAGATGGAATTGTGGTAAAAGGACATACCACCCCCTTTTATGTGAAAAATAATAACTTGGTATGTAATGTATTAGGTACCTCGCTTAGTTCAGAAACCGATATAAATGGTTTAATAGGCAAATTACCTGGCTTTTATCTTCAGGGTGATCAATTGAAATCCATCAACCAAGGCAGTATAAAGTATTTTATTAATAATAGACCCGCTACTTCTCAAGAAATTTCTCACTTAGATATTAAGACCATCAAATCTATCGAATTAGATCAACACCCCGGCTCTCGCTATGGTGGAGAAGTTGGCAGTGTTATATTTATTCAAACTAATCAATTCTTTGAAGGAATATCGTCTTTTCTTCGTTCTTATACACGAATAAATCATAGGCTTACTCAAGGGCTCGATGGAAAAATTAGCTATAGTTATAAACACTTCAAAATAACTCTTGGAGCAGATTATACAATGTATCAATCACAGCCACAAGAAGAAAATTCATTTCAAATTTTATCTTCTCCAATACGATGGAAGCTAAGGTCATTTGATAAAAAACTCTCAAGATATTGATGAAGATTTTGAAAGCAAGCATAATATTGCTACTTCAGAGGATAATATTAACTTTTACTATAAGGGAGAATTAAGTAAACATTGGACAATAGATATCTCTTCCGATTGGTATCAACAAAAAAAACAATCTAAGCAAGCACTTCAAGAAAAATATCGTTTCAGCAAAATATATTCAACAAACAATAGTTTACTTTGGGGTTTATCTCCTCAAGCCGTGATATAGATATTGCATTGGATTTTGGGAATACCGCAAATTCAATTCCACGAGTACTTTCATACCATACGGAATTGGCGTGGCTTGATGCAGATGGCAATATACCAAAATCAAAACATATTACTTGGGCTTGGACGTGCGAACTCCTTGCAGATGGAACATTACGAGTTTATGACCCTCAAAATGGTAAGGAAATAAAAGATTTAGTTAAATATGGAGAAAAATTCTTACACAATTCGTTGGAAGTTTTGCGTGTTGATAACTTATATTTTAATCCTCTTTATGCTGGATGTATTAAAGGAAATAAGCACCCAAATAAGAAGAAGTAATTTATTCTTAGTCGTTAAGGATTTCAAGGATGTGTTCCCATTCAAAAGATGCAGCAAGCCTTACTTCCTTACCATCATAAAGTATAAATACTGGTTCACCAATGAAAGCAACCTTTTTGGGGTCGTTAAATGTGGGAGTATATACTTTATACTCATACCATTCAGTTGTAAATTCTGCACCATCAAATCCGTATGATTTGGCAAGATTAATAATTTTTTGATTTGGTTTCATTTTACTTAAATTTTTGTACAATATTATTCAATATTAACTATCTTGTACAAGCCACAAACAGGGATATAATACCAGTTGCGTCACTGATTTATAAACCCTTAATTTCTTGAACTATATTTTCCATATTATTTTCCTCCTTTCTTTGACATTAATTGATGTAAAAACCATCTTCCTCGCTCTGCCCATAAGGGTATTATCTCTTGCAATACTTTTACCAAGTCTTCCCCATTTTTTTACAAGGTAAGCCATCTATATACTAACAACATCTAAGCCTACGAGCCTCTAGAGTAGCAACACCGGTGCATTTTAAGGAAGAGCAAGTATTCTATATACAAGCCCTTTCGTTCCTGCATCATAAAGAGAGGGAAAAAGAAAAAAGGCATACACAAGTAGCGTATACCTTTAGAATGCTATCCTTTGTAATTAAGTTTCTTCATAAACAAATGCTCACTTGGAAATTTATTCTCAAGTAGCTCGTCGAGTTTATCAATTATATATTTATATTGTCTTTTATATGACGCACAAATTTGTCCTTGTATTAATTTCTCGCGATAATAATCATTCATATATTCTACAGAATTACCTGAATACGAAGTTACTTCCGAAGGAATGTGTAAATCATCTATGCTATAATTTACACCATCGACTCTAACATTAGTAACTTCAATATCTATATCATAATCTCTTATAAAACTCAATGTAGATAGATCTTTAAATATTTTTTCATCTTCATAACCTACTTGCCAATAACGCACCACAGATGAATTAAAAGGTGTCGTACTACGGCAGTAATGCTTATCACCCCATCTAGAATCAATTTTGGCAGAATATCGATAAGAGAACCTAATTTGTTCGACAATACAGTTTATAGGAGTAAGCCTAAATCCTAAATTTACATCTTTGACATCATACATGAAAGGATAGTAATCCTTATCTATTACTGCGAAATCGACTTTTACAAATTTGCTTAAAGAATTAGACGATTTATAATTTTCCCAATACGTAATAACCGAATCGACTTTTGTCTCATAGATAGCATATCTTTCCTTCCATTCATTTTCCCATTGCTCTTTAAGAGGCTTCAGCTTAGTAGTGTCATTCCTAAACTGTTCATAATTATACAAGCTCCTCCAAGTAACACCTAGAAACTTGGCTTTCTCAATTTCATTAAAGTTGTCAGTATTCCGAGATACTTTTGAGTAGATTTCCTCAAAATCGGGATTCTGCTTTAAGGCTTTTGCTAATTTATCAGAAGGCAACTTCTCGAAAACACTTGTGTCTGGAATAGATGTGCAAGCCGATAACGCCACAATCGCTAACAATATAAAAAATAACTTTTTCATAATTACTTCATTCTAGATTAATTTTCACAAAAATAAGAATAAAAACGATTGATTGTTATCGTAACATGTAAAAAATCTTTCCGTTATCTCAAAAAGTAAGATTAAGGTGAGTTCCTACCTTTCTATGACCTCCACTTGCATGGATTCTCTATCAACGACTATAAGGGCAAAAGTCCTATTGCCGTACAACTTTTCTAATGATAGCTTATATTCCTTGTCAAATAAATCATCAAAAAATATCTTCTTAAAAACTTTATTGATGATTTTGAAAGAGTTTTACTAAATGGAAAGTTTTCTTTAATTTGACTCATCCTTATATTTGATAATTAATTCTTTTAATTTATTAATAATTTCATCCCTTTCAAGATCTTTAGTATTGAAACAATAGTATTTATCTTCTTCTTTTTCTTCTGATTTATTACGTTCAACATAATAATCTTTATTGCTATCTTTCATTAAATATATGTAATCATAATACCATTTGAAATTGTATTGTTGGTATTGAAAATTAATATTCCAACCAAATAATAAAGGTGTATTGGATATTTCTGCCTTTTCATCAACTTTAATATTCTTCGTATTGAGCAGAAAATCATCTCTCAAGAAGTCACCAATAATAATACCATTTCTTGCCTTTCGAGGGTAAATATAATAATAATCTTTGCCTTTGTCTTTGCTAATCCTGGAATTAACCATTTTTGTATTCACGTTATTTAGATAATCAAGCAAGTTGCTGTGAGAAAGTAGATATAGAGCATTTTCAGTCACATCATTAGAAGGCTTCTCCCATTGACTATCGACTGGTTTCCCAAGTAATAAATAATGTATTGCCTTACTCAAATTTGGCGATAGTAGATAATACATCCAAGAATAATATTTATTGTTTAATGTACAATAATTACCCAGTAAATCGTTTATAAAATTATTTGTAGAGAATCTACTAAATAAAATCTTAAGCAATTTTGTATTATCGTAATCCTCATTCTTTATCCTTTGTTTTTCATCTATAGCAAAGAACTTCTGAGCATTAGACCATTTTTTATCAAAATTATTCCAGTCTGGTTCTCCATTTTCGTCCGTGAATAGAAAACGTATTGAACCATGGAAAAAAGAATACTGCTCGGCTGCAATTATTTTCTCTTTCCATATAGTTGGCTGCGTAAAAATTTTTTTAGCTTTAAGGATTTCTTCATTCCATCGACGTGTCAAAGTTGTCTGATTATCTTGCTTAATCTCTTCTTGTGAAAGACTTTCAATAACATTGTGACTATCAAGAGAGTCAAGATACGCAATGGCTTTTCTCATATTTTCAACATCACGAATTTCATTGTCTCCATCTTTGTCAACTCCTGAAATTAAATTATAAACGACCCTCATCCAATTATTTAATGAATCATCAGTCCCCTCCCCCTCATTAAAGTATTTGCATATTGCGAAAAAGACTATCCTTTGTAGTTGATTAATTCCGGAAATCTTAATTTCGTTTTTCCCTTTTTTGTCTTTCTCATATTCCGGAATGAAGTTAAATTTCTCCATCCATTTAGGCCAATAAATTTCCTTCTGAAATTTAGAGTAATTATCAATAATAGTTTTTAATTTTTCAAAGAATGTAACAGGAATAGTTCCATTATAATATTTATATGGTTCAAATCCAAGGTATTTATCATAATAGTCTTGATTTAAATATTCGTATGACGTATTTTTTAATTCTGATGATAACTTTAAGACATAGTTTCCATTATTATCTTTGGCCATAAACAGTTCATTCCAAAAGAATCGATTGATGAAAGCAAAGAAAATCTCATCAATCTTATAATCGTCAGAATGACTTTTCCAGAAAACTTCCGTCCATTCTGTATCGAGTTTGATAGGAATGCCATCTGTAACATCCAACATTTTTTTCCAATCCGGATTTAAGATCTTACCACTCTCTGTATCTCTTTCTTGTTCATGGAGATAATCTACTAGGTCAGCCTTAAAATTCTCAAATGAAGTGAGCGACTTGCCACGTGCATTCATCTTTACATATAGATCGTCTGACAACCCAAAATCTTCAAGGGGCTGTTGATAGAAAACTATCGTCTCTTCTTCGGTAAGTCGCTTCCAATATTCTTTGAATTTATTTTCGACTGTATTAACAAACAATTCTTTCAATCCGTCAACAATATCTTCTCCACTTTTGCTGTTACTATTTGTCCCCCTAATCATTAGTAACATAGAAGCTATTGTAGGATCTTGATCCCATTCAGAATAATACCACGTTGCATCTTTAATATATTC
>JARIAS010000066.1 GCA_029257745.1 Candidatus Cryptobacteroides sp.
CATTGGCAATAGCACAGGATCATAAGAGGGCTTATGAGGGAGACAATGGACCTAATACGGGGGGTATGGGTGCATATTCTCCTGTTCCTTTTATAAGTGAGGAAGATGAAAAGGAAGCTCTTGAAAATATAATGAAGCCTATGGCTGAGGCTCTTGTACAAGAGGGGGCATATTTTAAAGGAGTCTTATATGGCGGTTTGATTAAGACTGATAAGGGAATTAAGGTAATAGAATTTAATTGTCGTTTTGGCGATCCTGAAACGGAGGTAATATTGCCTAGATTGGAGTCTGATATATTTTTGATGTTTAAGTCTATCGTTGATTCTGAAGCGATGCCAAATATTAATTGGAATGATAGGATAAGTCTTGGTTATGTATTAGCCTCTAAAGGTTATCCTGCTTCATATGAGTCTGGATTTGAGATACTTGGTCTAGATGAACTTCCTGAAGGTGTAAGAGTATATCATATGGGTACAAAGCGTAGTCAGGATAATAAACTTCTTACAAACGGTGGAAGGGTACTCATGCTAGTGGCTAGTGCAGATACTTTTGTTCAGGCAAAAGAGCTTGCTTTAAAAACAATAGAAAATATAAAATGCGATAATCTTTTTTATAGAAAGGATATTGCTTGGAGAATAATAAAATAAATTATGATAATAAGTGGAAAAGAACTGTCTGCAAAGATGAAAGCAGATATGGCTGAAAGACTTAAGAGCTTTCCTGAAAAATATGGTAGAGTGCCTCATTTGGTTGTAATTCTTATAGGTGATGACCCTGCAAGTCATTCGTATGTAAAGGGTAAGGCACAGGCATCAGAGCAGGTTGGTATAAAAAATACTACTATACGTCGTGAGGCACAGTTTACAGAAAATGAGCTACTTAGTCTAATATCAGATCTTAATAATGATGATAGTGTGGATGGCATATTAGTGCAACTTCCTCTTCCTAAGCATATTAATGAGTCTAAGGTGATAGCCTCAATTTCTAAGGATAAGGATGTTGATGGCTTTCATCCTTTAAATGTCGCTGCTTTATGGCAAAAGGAAGATTGTATTGTTCCTTGTACTCCTAAGGGTATAATTCGTATGTTAGATGAGGCTGGAGTAGAGATTGCAGGTAAGAGGGCAGTTGTTTTGGGACGTAGTCAGATTGTAGGTTTGCCTATTGCTAAATTATTATTAGATAGAAATGCCACTGTTACAATATGTCATAGTCGTACAGTTAATCTTGCTGAAGTTACTGCAGGTGCAGAGATATTGGTTGTAGCCATAGGTCGTCCTCGTTTTGTGACAGCTGATATGGTATCGGATGGTGCAGTTGTGATAGATGTAGGAGTGAATAGAGATGAGAGTACAGGTAAATTGTGTGGGGATGTTGATTTTGATAATATTGCAGCTAAGGCTTCTGTGATAAGTCCAGTTCCCGGAGGAGTTGGGCCGATGACTATTACCTGTCTTATGGAGAATACAATAGAATGTTTTTTGTCTAGAATAAATAAGTATGAAAATATTATTTAGGCTTAGTAATATTTCCTTTATTATTGTGTTAGCAGTATCTATGTTTACAATATCTTGTAATACTGCTAATACGATAAATGTGCAAGCCGGTAAATTGAAAAGAATAGTACAGGCTAAATATCCTAATGCTTTGCCTGATACCTTAATACTTGAAGGTTCAGTAGATTTTGATGATATTATATATCTTCAAACATATGGTAGACATTTAACATATATAGATATAAGTAATCTTGATATTCAAGATTATAGTGGTACTCGTCTAAATCGTGTTGTAGCATCTATGTTTGAGAATTTTATATGTCTTAAAAAAGTTAAACTTCCTCAGGATATTCAGTATATTGATATAAATGCCTTTAATTCTTGTACAAGTTTGCAAGAGATTCTTATACCTAAGTCAGTTGAAAATATAGAAGCTCAAGCTTTTTTGGACTGTTCTAGTTTGACAGAAATAAGGATACCTAAGTCAGTTAAATATATCGGGGATGCTGCCTTTAGAAGGTGTTTAAATCTAAAGAAGATCTATTGTGAGGGAGAGGCTCCAAGTATCTATGTTGAGGATATGTTTGCCTATGGTTCCTTTGATAAAAATGTGCAAGATGCAATTTTATATATCCCAAAAGGATTGAAAGAGAGCTATTTACACTCTGACTGGGCAAAAGTGTTTGATAAAGAGAATATAATAGAGTATTAACAGTTAAATAGTGCAGTATACTTTATTTATAGCACTAAAATATCCATATGTTTTTAAAATAATTATATATTATCTATGTATTACAATTTTTTTTCTTACCTTTGTAAACTTATGATTTACTTATAATTGATAAATAAAGATATATGAATATTAAACATCTATCTATTACTTTAATCTCTTTTATTACAGCAATATTGATGCTGGGTGAGATGAAATTATCTGCTCAGACTTATTCTGTGGGAACAAACTTGGTTGACTATGCTAATTTAGGTACACTTAATGTGACAGCTAATTTATCTGTAGCGAGGCATTCTACCTTGGGATCTACTGCACGTTTGAATCTTTGGAATTATGGTGAGGGTATAACACAGTTTTATAATAGGGTGACATCTGTATCTGTGAATTATAGGTATTGGCCATGGTATGTTTATTCAGGATGGTGGCTTATGGCTAATTTAGAGGTAGAGGTGCATTCTCTTGCTAATTTTCTATATGTAGATGGCCGCAAAGATGCAGTTAAATATGGTCCTGGCTTAGGTTTTGGTTACTCTCTAATGCTCAATAAAAATGTAAACTTAGATTTGGGCGTACTATTTTGGGGTGGTCTGCAACATTATAAGGAATATTGTGGTCCTGGATGTGGTAGATTATTGAGCGATATAGATAAATGGAGAAAACCATCATTCTTTATAGAACCTAATAATGTTTTTGTATCAATTTATTACATATTCTAAGATGAAATTTTTAAAATCACCAATAAGCTATATTGTATTGTTTATAATATTTGCTTTTTCGTGTTCTACTGCTTCTAAGTTGGAGAATATTAGGAAAAAAGATATTACAGCTAAGCTATCTTTACCTTATGAGAATCTTTCTAAAGTTGATACGAGTTCTTTTATAACAAAAGATACAGTGAAGGTGAATATTGATGGTAAGGATATGATTGTTATGAAGGCAGTCAGGGATGATAATGGAGAGATGGTAGCAAATGATGTCCTTGCAACTGCAATAGTTACAGCTCGTTTTAGGAATCTTGCAGAAAGAAATGGTAAGGTTAATGTTAAGTTTGAACTTAAGGTTCCTAAGGAGTTAATGGATACAAAATGGCAACTACGTTTTCAACCTATAATGACTTATAATAATCAGTGTTATAGGTTAGAACCTGTTCTCATTACAGGAAAAGAATACCGTAAACAGCAGTTAAAGGGACATGAACTTTATGATAGATTTTTGAAAAGTATTGTTACGGATTCTACAAAGTTCATAAATCTGTTTCAGTTAGAAATCTTTATTAAGAGAAATCTTCCTAAGTTATATGCTTATAAGTATGATGATTCTTATGTTGATGAAAAAGATTTTGCTTCATATTATGGAGTTAAGGAGCAAGAGGCAATAGATCATTATACAAATAGATTGAGTCTTTTTTATAATAATTGGAAGAAGAGTCGTAAACCTGCAATGTATAAGAAATATATTAAGGCTCCTATTCAATTGACAGGTGTAAGACTAGATAGTATATTGACTGATGAGAAAGATATTATATATACATATGTTCAACCTGTTGATGCCAAGAAGGTAAGAAAGATTGATGTTAAAGTATTGGGTTCTATATATGAGCAGGATCAAAGGCTTTATACAATGGGAGATAATGATTCCTTGACTTATTTTATATCATCAGTTTCCTCTCTTTTGAGTAATAGAGTTAAATATAAGACAGCTATTGTAAGCCGTAAGGTAGAGGCTAATATGTCTTATTTTATTGATTTTAAGGTTGGAGATGCTAAAGTAGTAGAGGATTTGTATAATAATAAGTCTGAGATACATAGAATAAACTCAACTCTAAGGGACCTTATTCAGAATAAGGTATACGATCTTGATTCTGTTATTATTTATTCTTATGCCTCTCCTGAGGGACAACTTAGAAAGAATATTGAATTGTCTAAGCAAAGAGGGCAGAGTGTTACTCATTATTTTAGGCAAAGTGTTGCGAATATGAGGGATTCTATCTTAAATTCATCTTTTACTATGGATGAGGAAGGTAGGATACAAAGGGATTCTGTAAAGCTAGCTGATATATTCTTTTATTCAAGGGCTGGTGGTGAAAACTGGCCACGTTATGATGAGTTGGTAAGGGATGATGATAAGATAAGTGCTGCTTATAAGGACGCTTATTATAAGGTTTCGAGTATTAAGGATTTAGATGCAAGAGAGCAGGCCTTAAGAAGGTATAAAGATTTTTATAAGTATAGTAAGGAAAATATTTATCCTCGTTTGAGAACAGTGTTATTCAATTTCCATTTGCATCGTAAGGGCATGGTTAAGGATACAATACACACTACTGTGGTAGATACTACTTATATGCTTGGTTTAAAGGCGCTTAAGGATAGAGATTATAAATTAGCTGCAGATTTGCTGAGGGATTATAATGATTATAATACTGCTTTAGCTTATGCTGGTCTTAATTATAATACTTCAGCCATTGCGATTTTAGAGAAAGAGCCAAAAACAGCTTCAGTATATTATATGTTAGCCCTGTTGTATTCTCGTATAAATGAGGTTAATAAGGCTATAAAAGCTTATTTATCAGCTTGTAAGATTGATAGAAGTTTTATTAATAGAGGTAATCTTGATCCAGAAATATCTGCCTTGATAAGGGGCTATAATTTAGTAGATGAGTTGGATAAATTCCAGGATGAACAAAATTTATAATTATATGAAAAGAAAAGTTTCAACCCTAATTATTTTATTGATTTTATCAATTTGTGCATTCTCATGTAGAAAACCTCATGATAATGGCTGTTATCAAGGGGAAATTAAGGAGACTAGTGCTGGAGATGAAATTTCTTAAGTTTAATCTTAATCAGTAAATAATGATATTGCCTCGCTTATGTCGAGGCAATTTTTTATATTAAAATTGCCACTTTTACTTCTTTCAAGACTATTTAGCATGCCAACACTATTTAGTTTTTCTCCTAAATCTCTAGCAAAAGCTCTTATATATGTACCTTTGCTACATGCAATTCTGATATTAGCTGCTGGATGAATATATTCAGATATATCATATAGATTAATTCTGTTCTTAGAGTCTTTAATTGAGGGCTGTGGATGTTTGTATTCTTGTTGAAAGTTAAGTAGCTCACATTCATAGATATTAATCTTCTGACTTTGAAGTAATAAGGATGCCTCGTGAGAAAATAGCTTATTATCTTTTTTACTTTGGACATATTCCTTTCTTGCAAGCTCATATGCCCTTATTCCATCTATTGATTTTGCAGAAAACAATGGGGCAATCTGCTCCATCTCTCCTGTCATTTCTGCAAGACTGTTAAGAATATCATTCTTAGTTATATTGGGTATAGGATATACTTCTACCTCTTTTTCTAA
Source organism: Candidatus Cryptobacteroides sp. (assembly GCA_029257745.1). Classification (GTDB taxonomy): domain Bacteria; phylum Bacteroidota; class Bacteroidia; order Bacteroidales; family UBA932; genus Cryptobacteroides. The sequence goes on from JARIAS010000066.1 coordinate 5,593, forward strand.
ATCATAAGATACAGAGCTTAAGCCAAAACTGATACCTGCGATATATTCTTTAGGGCTTTTTTGTAGGCTCTCTGCCAGACTGGTAGCCTTGTGTATACATACTAAGAGAACGCCTGTTGCAAGAGGATCTAGTGTGCCAGCATGACCAACTTTGAGGTTCTTTTTATTAAAGAACTTACAAGCATGGTATTTTACTTTTCTTATAACATCTGCCGAGGTCCAAAGATAGGGCTTATTTATAGGAATAATTATCCCCTCAGGATAATTGTCCACAGAGGGGATAAGTGTTTGAGATATATTTGTTTTATCTAGAATATATGCCATTAGCAAGGTATTTTATCAATTCTCTTCTGATGTCTTCCTCCTTCAAATTCAGTGTCAAGCCATGCTGTTAAGATTGCTTTAGCCTTTTCTTCGTCTATAAACCTTGCAGGAAGTACCAAGATATTTGCATTATTGTGAGCCTTAATAAGACTTGCAATATCTTCATTCCATGCCAGTCCAGCCCTAATTCCCTTATGTTTATTTAAGCTCATTGCCATGCCGTTGCCAGTACCACAAATAGCAATACCTATATTAAATTCTTGATTTTCAATAGCTATTGCAAGAGGATGTGCGACATCAGGATAGTCCATGCTTGCTTTCGAGTGGGTACCAAAATCTTTAATGTCTATATTTTTTGATTGAAGAAATATTTTTAGTTCTTCTTTTAAGTCAAAACCTGCGTGATCGCAACAAATACCTATTGTCATAATTATTTATTTAATGTTTCTTGTATAAAATCAATTCTATTATTAAATTCCTTAATTCCTATAAGGCTAATTATGTCCGCAATGCCTAGTCCACTTGAGGCTCCAACAAGAGCTAGTCTAAGGCAATTCATTACCTTACCCATAGGCCATTCATTTTTGCGTATATGTTCCTCCAATATCTTTTCAATATCCTCCTTGCTTGTATTATCCTCTATATTAGCAAGTTGTTTGGCTGTATCTAATGCAAGCTTATAGTTCTCTTCTTTCCAGAATTTAGCGACATCCTTTTCCACAAATGACTTAGGTGCAAGGAAAAGATAAGGGGCAATAGTCCAAAAATCTTTTACAAAACTAGCTCTTTCTTTTATGAGTTCTATGACTTTGCAGACATAGTCTATGTGGAAGGTCCTGTGCTCAAAGTCTGCTCCACTTTTAGTCATATCTGTGTTATAGTCTGTAACAACAGTTATATTATTTTCTTCTAATATAGGTATAAATAATTGAGCAAGTTTTTCACTATTATAAAGTCTTAGATATTCTTTATTATACCAACTAGCTTTTTCAGGATTAAATCTGGCACCTGATTTCACTATTCTGTCTAGAGAAAATGCTGAGATAAGTTCATCTAAGCGATACATTTCTCTATCATTACCAGGGTTCCAGCCTAAGAATGCCAATAGATTAACAAAGGCTTCAGGAAAATAACCATCTTCTCTGTAACCTCTAGAAACTTCTCCTTCAGAATTAATCCATTTTAGAGGGAAGACAGGGAAGCCCATTTTATCTCCATCTCTTTTGCTTAGTTTACCTTTTCCATCAGGTTTAAGTAGCAGTGAAAGATGGGCAAATTTAGGCATACTATCGCTCCAGCCAAATGCCTCATATAGTAGATAGTGTAGAGGTAATGATGGTAGCCACTCCTCACCTCTTATGACTTCTGTTATCTCCATAAGGTGGTCATCAACTATGTTTGCAAGGTGATAAGTTGGTAGCTCATCTATTTTCTTCCACAATACCTTGTCATCTAAGGTGTTTGTATTTACTTCAATATGACCACGGATAAGATCGTCCATTTTAACTATCCTATTTTCTGGCATTTTAAATCTTATAGTCCAGTTATTAGTCTCGGCAATCAGTTTTTCGCTTTCTTCCTGACTTAGGCTTAATGAATTGCGTAAGTACTGCCTACTTTGACTATTATATATAAATGTCTCTTTTTTTGCCTCAGCTTCAGCTCTTTGTGCTGATAGTTCTTCGGCAGTGTCAAAGGCATAGTATGCAAAGCCTTTATCAACAAGTTCTTTTGCATATTTAAAATAGATAGCCTTTCGTTGAGACTGTCTGTATGGGGCATGTGGGTGTTTTTCAGTAGCTGTTTCTACTACCTTTCCATTTTCATCTATACCTTCATCAGCAATAATACCACACCAGTTAAGTGCTTCAATGATGTATTGTTCAGCTCCCTCTACAAAGCGATTAGAGTCTGTATCTTCTATTCTTATGATAAAATCTCCTCCTTTTTGTTTGGCATATAGATAGTTGTACAATGCTGTACGTACGCCTCCCATATGTAATGGGCCTGTTGGAGATGGGGCAAATCTTACTCTTGTCTTTTTCATATTTATACTTAATATTATTTAAGTCTGTTATATCTTTATTTGTTTTCTTGTCTGATTATTGCAGGGATATTTTCTAATTCATTCCTCTTATACTTTGGAGATTCTTCACAGAGTACGGGAATATTATCTTTATCAAAATAAATCTTTCTTTTAATACCTAAATTATAGTTATTATTCTTTGGAAAAGGAAGTCTAGCCAATTCCGCTGAATATTGAAAATCAAAATGTATCGTTTCACTTATTGAAGTTGAATGTTTACTAATATTTGTGAGATCTGAGCCTAAGCCAGTAACAATGATTGTCGCTTCCAAAGTGTCTTCTATTTGATCTGTATAGCTTATACCTGTTTTAAAAAGATTGCTTTTACCTGTTTTTTCTTGTATTATATCATTTAGTTTACCTAACTCTTCCATTTTTACAGGATTATTTCTATTTTGTTTAATGCGTAAGTTTAGTAAAACATTTTCAGAACTCTTAAAGTCACAATCTTTTAGTAAAGGATTGTTAAAAGCATTAAATATGGCTTCTTTTAGACTATCTTTACCATTAGATCTACCAATACTCATAACGCATACCCCACTGTCTTGTAGCATATTGGATATGTCTTGAAAATCGACATTTATATGCCCTTTATACATTATTATATTTGTGATTGCGTCTATTGCTGTCGCAAGTATGGTATTTACTTTAGCTATGGCTTCTTCATGATCTAATTCGGGGTATACCTCTCTGATTTTACTATTTTGTATGATTATAATTGCATCCGAAAAACGTGCTAGATTTTCCAAACCAGTCTGGGCCTTTGCAAATGTATCATCTGATTCATGTTCAAAAGGCAGGGTGACAACAGATACGGTAAGAATCTCTTTTCTGTTTGCAATTTCAGCAATTACAGGTGCTGCTCCAGTCCCTGTGCCTCCCCCCATGCCTGCTGTTATGAATAGCATTTTTGTCTCTTGTTCAGATAAAAGTTTGTCTATTTTTTCTCTTGCCTCTATGGCAGCCTTTCTTCCCGCTTCTATATTTGTTCCAGCCCCTAAGCCTGTGCCTAATTGTATCTTTTCTTTTGCAGGGTTATCATATAGAGATTGCTGATCCGTATTGCAAGCTATAAGTCTGCAGTGTTGGATTTTGTGCTTATGCAGGTATTCTATAGTATTACAGCCTGCTCCACCTACTCCAATAGCAGTGATACCGATAGAATTATTATCTACACTTGTCTCGCTTTTCTTTATTAATCTTGTAATATCTATTGCCATATTCTTAGTCTTTGTAATTGCTTTCATCTCCAGCCTCTTTTGCCTCCTGTATAATCTCTTTAATTCCACTTAACAGATTGTTAAATAATTTTTTTGGCTTGCTTGATACATTTTTATTAGGACTTTGTATACTATCTTCCTTATCTTCTGCTATATTAGTAGAGTTATCTATGTTCACTTCTTCAGTACTTTGTGTTTCTTTCTCTTCTTCTTTGATATTTATTTCCACCTTAATCTCCTCAGTAGTTTTAGTATCATTCTCAAGCTCTTCGCTGTCCATTTCTTCAGAAGAATCTGATTTATCTATGCTTTCTGTACTAAATAGTTCATCGCTTATAATATCTTCTGTCTCTTCATTAGACTCTGATTTATTGTAAGCGATACTTTGTACAGAGTTTAGTACTCTTATTTCAGATGCTTTTTTTAATAAAGATAAAATATTAACTTTTGAGGCTGTCTTAAAAGTTGAATCTTCTTCATAATTAAAATCTAGATGATAAGATCTTATGTCGCAAGGATAACCTGATAAGGCTGTGCATAGTTTATCTATGTTGCTGATATTAGCTTCACCACCTATAAGAACAATATTTTGTATCTTATCGGCGTAAGTGCTTTGTTCAATGTAGTATAGGCAGGCATAGATTATCTCTTTAAGTCTAGCACTTATTATTTTATTTAAATGAGAAACTCTTAATTTTACTATAAGATTATCATATTTATCCTTTATATCAAGGAACTTTGTGCCTATTTCTGTATACTTCTTATATTGGCATTCTCCATATGCTTTTTTAATATTGTCAGCAAGTTCTTCTTTTATGTTTTGCTCTAAATTTATATCCATGCTGGTGTGTCTTCCTCCAAATGCAATGCTATTGTAATAGCACAGTGCATTATTGTAGAAAATACTGATAGAGGTGCATTCGTGGCCTATATCAATAACAGCAACACCATTTATTTGCTCGTTATATTTAAGAATATTGTCTTTATATGATATTGGACAGAAGTGCTGTTCTGCTATACTTATATTCAGTTCATTGAATATCTGAGTTATTTCATCAATGCTTTGCCTCTCTCCATAGTATAAAATTGTGTTAAGCTCTAATTTGTTACTCTTTGTATCAAGAATATCTTCTTTTCTACCATTAATAAAGTTATCAGTTGTATAGTCTATAACTTCACTTGCATAAATCTTGTATTTGCTATCTAAGAAATTATCAACATGTATTTGAATTTGTGACATTAGACTATCTATAGTATCATCTGTAATGGTCTTATCTGTATGTAGGTTTATCGACTCTTTTTGTATTATAGACTTAATATTGTGTCTGGAGTGATTGATGATTACCTGTGTAATTTTAATATTTAATTTGTTTTCACATTCTGTAATCATTTTATGAAGTATAGGCTTTAGTAGTCTTACTTTATTCACTAAGGAGTTACGTATACCTTGTGCTCTTTCTTGAGCATAGTATACAATATCCTCTATTTGATCATTGGCATTTATTGTTGCGACTGCAAGTCTCACACAATAGCTTCCTAGTTCTATGGCTACAATTTGTCTATCGTTCATATTATATTTATTTACAGATAATTTGTCCTTTAAATTTAACATTTACGGATTTATAGCTACCTTTTTGAGGAGCAATATAGCTATAATAATCTCTTAGTTTTTTTAATTTTATATCACAATTATCAGGTGGCCCAAAGATAATTGTCTCTTTACCTTTATCACATTTTAGGCTCATATCTCCATCTGAGCTAATGCTTATTGTATTGATATTTATATCATTGTGCCAATCTTTCTCTGCTTGAATTGATTTAAGCATGTGTATAAAGTTAGCAAGCCACTTATAGTCTTTTTTTTGTTGATTGTCTATTTTTATAGGTATGTCTCCATAGATAACAGGTAGTTTCATATCTATATCTTTCTCAACAGGGAAGCGATAAGCACTTTCATCTATATATACTTTTTTATTGTCTTTTATTAAGATAGCAATAGGTTCTCTTTGCTTTATCTTTATGTGTAAGCAGGCATCTTTTGTGAAATAAGCTTCACTATGCAGGATTGCTTTCTGCTGCTCTAGTATGTTTTCAATCCTATCTAAGTATATGCTATCCTTGAGTTTGCCTAAGATATAGCCACAGTCTTTCTTTATTATATTGATAATGTCTTTATTATTGATAAAAGAATATTTAGAGGAATCTAGTATCTCTACCTTAATATCAGTACAACATATACCTTTATTTTGCTTTGCACCAATCATACAAGAAGAGTATAATACGATGATAAAGCAAAAACAAATAATAAGGCTTAAGATAATAGTCGTATGTTTTTTATTCATTGTTAGTTAAGCGAGTAATAATAAGTTCTTTTATCTTTTCGATGTATCTATCAATATCACCTGCACCAAAGCTTGCTATGACATCTATATTTTGATTATTTAGATAGGGCATTAATTCTTCTTTACTTATTAATACCTTATCCTTAATATTGACCTTGTCAAATATAAGCTTAGAACTTACACCCTCTATGGGCTCTTCCCTTGCCGGGTAAATATCTAATAAGATTAATTTATCTAATTGAGATAGACTAGAGGCAAAGTCCTCAGCAAAATCTCTAGTTCTTGTATAAAGATGTGGCTGAAATATTCCACAAATATGTCTATGGGGAAAAATCTCTTTGATAGAACTTATAGCAGCATTTAGTTCTGCAGGATGATGTGCATAATCGTCTATGTATGACATTTTTGTAGTATTTACTTGCATATCCATTCTACGTACCACGCCTTTAAAGCTTTCTATGCCTTGTTTTACTTCTTCATTTTTTAGCCCATAGCTTAGGGCTAGTGCAGCACTGGCAATGCTGTTTTCTGCATTAATCCAGCCTGCTACTCCTACTCTAATATCTTTGATAAGATTAGAATTGTAATGAAGATCATAGATAATATGGCCTAACTCATCTTTACGAATATTGTCAGCATAAAAATCTGCTCTTTTATCTTTGTAACTGTAAGTTAATATTTCTGCCTTAGTATCTTTTTCACTGATATCTAAGCCGTATTTTATGATTAGCTTTTCTTGTACCTGTGAGGCGAAGTCCTTAAAGGCTGATTTATAGTTGCTTAAATCTTTATAGATATCCAAATGGTCAGCATCCATAGAGCTTATAGATGCGATTTTAGGATATAGTTGCAGGAATGAACGATCAAATTCATCTGCCTCTGCTACGACTATTGGATTTGAGCTGATGAGTAAGTTACTGTTATAGTTTTTTGATATTCCACCTAAAAATGCCGAACAAGCTTTGCTTGATTGTTGAAATATATGTGCAGTCATAGTGCTAGTGCTAGTCTTTCCATGTGTGCCTGCAATAGCTATGCAATCTTGTCCTCTACTTATTTCTCCAAGCATGGCAGAGCGTTTGATGATCTTGTATCCATGCTCTTGTACATATTGTAACTCTTTAAGGCTCTTAGGAATAGCAGGAGTGTATACTACAAGACAATTATCCTTGTCTTTGGGTATAAAGTCTGTATTGTCTTCAAAGTGAATTGCTATACCTTCATCTATTAGACTATCTGTAAGCCTTGAAGCAGTTCTATCATAGCCACTTACTATATAGCCCCTAGTGTTATAGTATCTTGCGATAGCACTCATACCTATGCCACCGATACCAATAAAGTATATATATTTATAATCTTTCATTATCCAGCAATTTATAGGCTTCCTTTACAATATCTAATGAAGCATTTACTTTTGCAAATTTAGCAATGTTTCTTCTCATTGTACTTAATTTTTCTTCATCATTTAAAAGAAATACTGCCTTAGTCATTAGTTCAGAATATGCCTGCTCATCTTTTACTATTTCTGCAGCTCCTTCTGAAACAAGGGCCATAGCATTGTGTGTCTGGTGATCTTCTGCAACATTAGGTGAGGGAACAAATATAACAGCTTTATGAATGGCTGCCAGTTCTGATACAGTGCTGGCACCTGAACGAGAGATTATTAAGTCAGATGCTGCATAGCAAAAGTCCATTCTCTGTATAAAGTCAAAATGTCTAATATGCTCTATATTAGTATTTTCAGCTACTTTTTCAAGCCATTCATCTATTTCGCTTTTATAGTGTTTGCCACATTGCCAAATTAGTTCTATATCACTTGTTTTATTGCTGTTTTCTAGTATCCAGCGTTTTACAGCTTCATTGAGAGTCCTACTTCCAAGACTACCACCTACAACAAATATATGTTTCTTTTCAGGAGATAGCTTGTAATATTCTATTGCTTCAGTTTTTACCTTATCTGATAAGCCATTTACAAATTCTTTTCTTATAGGATTGCCTGTAAGTACAATTTTATCAGCTGGAAAAAACTTTTGCATAGACTCATAAGCAACACATATTTTATTAACTCTTTTCCCTAAGATCCTGTTCGCTAGACCTGCAAAGCCATTCTGTTCCTGTATTAAACAAGGAATGTTTGCTGAACTGGCCTCCCACAGAATAGGTGCACTTGCAAAGCCTCCTACGCCTATTACGATGTCGGGTTGAAAGTCTCTTATAATATTTTTTGCCTTTCTTAAACTTTTAAAAATCTTAAATATGAGACTAATGTTTTTGATTATATTCTTTAAGCTGAGTTTGCGTTGTATTCCAACTATTGGCAGAGCCTTTATCTCATATCCTGCAGCCGGGACTTTTTCCATCTCCATCTTACCTTCAGCACCGACAAATAGTATTTTATTGTCAGGGTTTAGTTCTTTAAATTTATCTGCAATAGATATTGCAGGGAAGATATGTCCACCTGTTCCACCTCCGCTTATGATGACTTTAAGTGCTTTCATTTTATCTTAGATTTTCGAGGTTATTTTTTGCTTGTTTGCTGATGTTTAAGAGTATACCAAATACTATGCAGAATATGATAAATGAAAATTTACCATGACTAACCAAGGGTAGTGTCTGTCCTGTTAGTGGGAGAAGCCCTACATTTACTCCAATGTGAAACAGGGCTTGCCAAGTAATTAGGGAACAGAGTCCTATGCTTGCCATCTTGCTGACAACTGTTATACAATGAGCAGATATAAACATGCTCCTTGCCAAGATAGAAAAGTATAGTGCCATTATAATTATAGCTCCTATCCAGCCATATTCTTCAACAATAAAGGCAAACATATAATCTTCGTATATGATGGGTACTATATATTTTTGAGTACTATTGCCTGGACCTTTCCCTGTAAGGCCGCCTTCTTTTATTGCTATTTTTGCACTTATGGGTTGCCTTACTTTGTCTAGAACATTGTGGAAGTTTGCAGTGCCTTCTGCCTGCTCTATTTGCTCAGTATAGTTCATATTTAACCTGTTTATGGCAGATGAAATGTGAGAAAAAGCCCTTCCATTGCTGGCGTAATGTACTGTAACGCCAATAGCTAATAATGCGATAAGCCCTATAATAGCTACAATTAGTACCCTGTCTGCAAGTTTGGAAATAACAATCATTAGTATACAGAGAAATGCTATAAACAAGGCGGCAAACATACTTCCTCCTAAACTTAAAATGAAAATAGTTCCTAGTGGTATGTATAAATAAACCAGATTTTGTATATATCTGCTGAATAACCATTTTTTAGGATAGATGAGGTATAAAAATTTAATGAGCTTGTCCTTTTTATTTTTTATACTATCTATAGCCCATGCCATATACATTACCATAGCTAATTTTGCTATCTCAAACACATTTAGTTGAAGGCCAAAGAAATAGATTATACGCTTTGAGTTGTTAATGCTTGTAGCATATATTATATTACCTAACCTAATATGTAAGGCAAGGAAGATTAGTAGTAACAAACTTATAATAAAACCATACTTACTTATTTTGAATATCCATACTATGGGGAAGACATAGGATACGTATGTTACTAGCATACCAAATACTATTATACCAACCTGTGTTTTTATTACATCAAGTCTTGTTTCATCTCCTCTTAAGATAAGATTGGATGTTGATGAAGATATGCTTAATAGTGATATGGCTATCAGTAGCATATAAATCATCCAGATAATCTTATCTCCTTTTATTTTTTGAATATATCTATTAATAGAAAGGAATGTTTCTATCATAATTGTTTATAAATTTTTAACGGCGTCTTTAAATTGACAGCCTCTATCTTCATAGTTATTAAATAAATCAAAACTTGCACAACATGGGCTGAGTAGCACTACGTCTCCTTCTTTAGCATAACTACTTGCTTTTTGTACGGCATCATGAGCACTTTGACTATCAACTATATTGTCTTTTCCAACAATCTCCTCAAAAGCCCTGTGTATTTTAGAGTTATCTAAACCTAAACAAACAATGGCTTTTACTTTTTCTTTTACTATGTTTTTAAGGCATGAATAATCATTTCCCTTGTCTTTACCTCCTACAATCCATACTATGGGTCTACTTTGGCAGTCAAGTGCATACCAAGCAGAGTCCAGGTTGGTAGCCTTAGAGTCATTTATATATAATACTCCATTTTTAGTAAGTACAGGCTCTAATCTATGCTCAATAGCTTGAAAACTTGATAAAGCCTTACGTATAGTTTCGTTGTCTATGCCTGCTACCTTTGCAGCAATGGCAGATGCCATAGAATTGTAAATATTGTGTTTGCCTCCCAAGGCTAATTCTTTGATAAATACCTCACAAGAATCATTATTATATTTTATAACAATTTTGTCATTGTCAATATACGCACCTTCTTCTATGTTTTTACTCTTGTCTTGAGTGAAAGCGAGCATCTTTGCTTTCAAAACTATCTGACTTAGATGATTGATTGTTATTTGGTCGTCTAAATCAAATATAAAGCAGTCTTCCTTTCTAAGATTTCTTGTTATGCGAAATTTTGCCTTTACATAGTTGTCTATGTTGTAATCATATCTGTCGAGGTGATCGGCAGTGATATTTGTGATAATGGCTATGTCTGGCCTAAAGTCATAGCAGTTATCTAATTGAAAGCTACTGATTTCTAGTACATAGTAGTCATAGCTTTGTGTTGCTACTTGATAGGCATAGCTGTTACCTATATTACCAGCTAAACCCACATTAAGCCCCGCTTCTTTTAGTAGATGGTATATTAAAGAGCTTGTAGTAGTTTTCCCATTACTCCCTGTGATACATATTTTTTTTGCCCTGTCATACCTGCTAGCAAATTCTATTTCAGAAATTATAGGAATATCCATATACTTAGCTGTCTGCAGTAAAGGAATATTATTAGGTATGCCAGGACTTTTTATTATTTCATTCGCTTTCAATATTTTTTCTTCACTATGTTTCCCTTGCTCATAGTTTATGTTCCAGCTTTCTAAAAGAGCGATATAGTTTTCTCCTATCTGCCCTTTATCAGATAGGAAAACATCAAAGCCTTCTTTTTTTGCGAGGATAGCAGCTCCTACACCACTTTCACCTCCTCCAAGGACTACAATTTTATTCATATATTCCTTTTAGTTTAAAATTGATAGACATATAATTGCTAATACAATGCCTATTATCCAAAATCGATTAACTATTTTTGTTTCAGTAATAGCCTTTTTAGGACTTTGTATTAAGGCCTCTATCCCTTCTTTTTGAAAATGGTGATGCAAGGGTGTCATTTTAAACACTCTCTTACCTTCACCATATTTCCATCTACTGTATTTGAAGTAGTATCTTTGTATTATTACAGATAAGCCCTCTACTACAAATACTCCACATAGTAAAGGTAGTAATAATTCTTTTCTTAATAGCAACATTGCAATACCCATTATACCTCCTAGACAAAGACTTCCTGTATCCCCCATAAAAATTTGAGCAGGGTAGCTGTTATACCATAAGAAGCCAAGTAATGCACCTAGCAGAGCAGACATAAATACTGCTATTTCTGCACTTTTAGGAATGTATAGCAGTTCTAATGAGGAACTTATATTAGGATTGTTACTTAGCCATGCAATGATTGCTATGACTATGCAGACTATGGCAGATGATCCTGCAGATAATCCATCTAGTCCATCTGTCAGATTTGTTCCATTAGAGCCAAAGAAAACAACCGCTATTACAATAAGTCCATATATAAGCCACGATAGCATATTATTATACGGGCTGTTAAAAGGTATAAGACTCTGATAATCAACTTTCTTATCTTTAACAAATGGCATTGTTGTTTCTGTTCCCTTTGTCAGTTTAATAGACTCATATTGTTTAGTTCTATTATTATCCACTTGTTTTTTATCAGATTGTGAGCTATTTATATTGCTTAGTACTTCGCTATCCATTATATTAATTGGGCTAATAAGTTCTTTATTAGTCTTTATGCTAGTGTGCTCACTACTATAAACAATATCAGGGTGAATATATAATACTAAGGCAAGTATAATACCTATAACTAATTGAGCAATAATCTTATATGGTCCTTTTAAACCTTGTTTATTTTTTTTAAAGACCTTTATGTAGTCATCGCAAAAGCCAATAGCCCCGCAGCCTAATGTGACGAATATTAGAATCTGTATATAAATATTGTCAAGCTTGCATACTAGTAAGCTGCTTATTAATAAACTTGCGATAATGAGTATACCTCCCATTGTAGGAGTACCTTTTTTTGCCAATTGACCTTCTAGACCTAAGTCCCTTATACTTTCACCTATTTGTTTCTTTTGTAAAAATCGTATAATCTTTCCACCAAAAAATATAGATAGTATAAAAGATAATAAGCAAGCAATGATAGCCCTAATAACTATGTCATTAGCAGCAAAATGGTTTATATAATTATTAAATAGTTGGTACAACATAATTAGTTCTCTAAAAGTTTTATAATATCGGCAACTATCTCTCTTTCATCAAAATGTTTCTTTTCTGTGCCTATAATTTGATAATCTTCATGTCCTTTTCCTGCAATAAGTATAACAGCATCTTCCTTAGCACAAAGCATGGCAGTTTTTATTGCTTCTGCTCTATCAGCTATCATAAGGCTCTTTGCTAGTCCTGCTCTGCTAAGCCCTGCTTTAATGTCTGCCATTATGTCTTCTGTTTTTTCTGTACGACTATTGTCAGAACTGATTATAATCTTATCTGCATACTTTTCTGCAACAGCTGCCATTTCGGGACGTTTACTCTTGTCCCTATCTCCACCACAGCCAAAAAGGCAGATAAGTTCATTGCTCTTGTTTATAGCTCTTAAAGTCTTTAGTACATTATCCAAAGCATCAGGGGTGTGGGCATAGTCTAGTATTACTTTTATGCCATTGGGGGCTGAGATACTTTCAAGTCTTCCTTTAACAGAGCCTAAGGCACTTAAGGCAATAAGGCTTTCTTCCTTATCTTGTCCTAGGCAGATGGCACAAGCATAGATAGCTAGCAGATTGTAAGCATTGTGTTCTCCAATTAGTCTAGTCCATATCTCTTGATTGTCTATGCGAAGATTCATGCCTTCAAAACTAGTCTCTGTAATCTGGCAATTAAAATCAGCCTTTGTTTTACAAGCGTAGCTAAGTACCTTAGCCTTTGTATTTTGAACCATTACTAAGCCATTCTTGTCATCAATGTTAGTTAGTGCTATTTGACTTTTCTTATTTAGATTGTCAAAGAAAAGCTTTTTGCATCTGATGTATTCTGCAAATGTTTTATGGTAGTCAAGATGGTCGTGGCTTATGTTGGAAAATATTGCAATATCAAAGTCCAGCCCCTTTATTCTTCCTTGTTCTATGCCTATGGAACTTACCTCCATAAAGCAGTATTCGCAGCCTGATTGTACCATGTCATTCATAAGAGCAGCCATAGTAATAGGATCTGATGTTGTATTGTTAGTCGCTATTTCCTTGTTGCCCACGTAGTTTGCGATAGTAGAGAGTAAGCCACAATGGTATCCTAATCGGGTGAAAAGTTGGTATAAAAGGCTTACAGTAGTAGTCTTTCCATTTGTACCTGTTATTCCGACAAGCTTGAGTTTACTTGAGGGATTGTCATAAAAATTATTAGCAAGTATGCCTAAAGCCTTTCTAGTATCTTGTAATTTGACAGAAGTATGAGGAATATCTGTGTGATAGTCGTCTTCATAAATTATGAGTTTTGCACCTTTTTTTAAGGCTGTTTCTATATACTTGTGACCATCGGTTGAATATCCCTTTATCGCAATAAAACAAGAATTTTCTGATATAGTTCTTGAATCAGTGCTTATACTTGTAATTGCAATATTCTTATCTCCATCAATTTGAATACTATCTACATTATGTAGTAAGTCTTCTAAAAAAATCTTTGATTTCATACCAGAAATTATTTAGTTTAGGTAATGTTCCTTTAATCTGAAGCTCTTCTCTATTGTCAGGATCTAAAACATATAATTTATCAACAATTTCCCTAAAAGCCCTCGCAGGAAAACCTCCTCCATATAGATTTCCAGTGCCTGCTTTTGAGTACATAACTACAATTGCCGTATATTTAGGTTGCATTGCCGGGAAAAATCCTACAAAGGTACCTTGATATTGTATTTTGCCTTCACTGTCTGTGTACTTACCATTGTCCTGTACAATTCTAGCAGTACCAGTTTTGCCTGCAACTAAAGATTTTGCATTCCTAAAAGCGTATTTAGCTGTTCCATGTCTTGTGACATTAAGCATCGCAGTTCTAATACTGTCAGCTGTTGATTGAGAACATATTCTCCCCATAGAATAGGGACCATATTTTTTTGCAATTCCGTTAGGATCAATTATTTCTTCTATTAGATAGGGTTTATACATTCTCCCTTTTGCTGCTATGGCATTATAAAAAGTTACAATTTGTAAAGGACTAAGACTTACTGTGTAACCTATTGCCATAGAGCCTAGATCAGTGTTACTCCAATGTGCAGATTTTGGGGAAGGGATATTAGGTTTTGCTAGTCCCTTAATATCAAAGTCAAATGTTTCGTCAAGATGAAAACTATGCAGTTTGTCTATAAATAAATTGGGGTTTTTACCATAATTATCTATTGCTATTTTTCTAAATACATAGTTTGAAGATATTTCAAATCCATGTAATATGCTTATTTTGTCTGTATTATTGTCTCTTTCATAATCTGATATATGGGTATCTGGTTTGAAACCATTTATCATACCATGATTTGTGTAGATTTCATCTCTAATATTAATTTTGTCATCCTCAAGTAAAGCCATCATTGTAGCCGCTTTAAAAACAGAACCTGGTTCTCCTGCCCTTCCTATGGCATAGTTATAGCTTTCGTGTGATTTCCCCTCTTTGTCTTTCATCAGATTTACCATGGCTCTAACAGCTCCAGTATGAACATCTAATATTATAGCACAGCCTCCAATTATTTTACTTCCACCTTCTTCGTCTATTTGTTTCCTAAGAGCTTTATCCGCAATATCCTGAATATCCATATCAAGTGAAGTCTTTAGATTATCTCCTGCTATTGCATCTTGGCTTCCCAATTCTGTGTCTTCAATGTACCCGCTTTTATCAATTCTTTTGAGCCATTGGAAACCCTCTTTACCATG
>JARIAS010000050.1 GCA_029257745.1 Candidatus Cryptobacteroides sp.
AGGAAAAAATTGAATTTTTAAAGATTTATTTTCCTCAAATAGAAGAATCTTTAGAAAGAGGAACAGTTTTTCAAAATTTCTTTGGCTTGCAGGCGGCTAGCTATGGTAATTATCTTCTTCCTTTTTCAGGTGATTTAATAAGTACTAGTAGGCCAGGACAAAGCTTTGAGTTAGGTCTTACAATGTTTAACAGTATATTTAAAAGACAGATGTTGTGGCCTGTATTATCCTTTACTACCCAATATTCTAGGGCAGAAGCACAGCGTAGGACAGATAGTAAGGATAAATTTATGGCTTCATTTTTACATTTTGGCTTAGTCTTTACCTATGGAATATATGGTGCAAAGCAGGGACAGCCTTATGCAAGCTACAAAGCTTCAAAGTGTTTTGTTACTACTGATTTTGCCTTATATGCTTCGAGAGCTAAATTGCAATCTATGAGTAGTTTAGAGAGTGAATCTCAGTGGATGCCTAGTTGTCGTTTTGGTCTTACATTTAATTATCACTTCAGACAGGGTTCGCTAATAGGTATAAAGTTATATGACACAGTTTCTCCTTGGAATTTTAAGGCATTTCCTGCGGCAAAACCATTGGGCTTCTCTGTTTTAAATGAGATAGGTTTAGGTCTTGTTCTTACATTAAGATAAGAGAATTTTGTATTGCTAAGACTCAGATTTTATAAAGAAAGGAGTTTATAGCATAGCTTTGGGACTACGTTGTAATATGTGGTCCCTTTATTTTTAGCTTAAGTATCTTAAGAATAAAATAAAATGCCTATTATTTTTACTTTCTCCTTTAATAATCGTATTTTTGGACTTTGTTTGAAAAAAGGAAGTATAAGTTAGCAAATGTTAGTTTCTGCAGAAGCAAGTGTAGTGAAAAATGCTGGGAGTCATTTTTATCTTTCTCCCCTACCTAAGTGGCAAGCTTTTCCTGCCGTTTTAAGAGGTAGGATAAGGTTAAAAGGTATAGATGCAACTAATCCTATCGCTGTTGGAGATAGGGTAAGGTATGAGGTGGAACTCTCAGAGGGTGAAGATATTAGCGATATTAGTTTAGATAGACCAGCACAGATAATAGAGATTTTGTCCAGAAAAAATTATTTAATACGTCGTTCAAGTAATTTATCTAAGCAATCTCATATTATAGCAGCTAACATAGATATGGTCTATGTGGTTGTTTCTTTATATTTTCCTCAATTAAAGCTACCTTTTTTAGATCGTATTCTTTTAACCTGTCAGGTTTATGATTTGCCTGTTACTATTGTTTTAAATAAGATAGATTTATATAAGGAGCAGGCGAAAGACTATGTTGAGGATTTCAAGAAAATATATTCTAGTGCATCTTACCCTATTATAGAGTGTTCCGCACATACAGGAGAGGGCTTAGACTTATTAAGGGAGTCAAGTCGATCTAAATTGTGCTTATTTACAGGGGAGTCAGGAGTTGGAAAATCTTCACTTATAAAGGCTTTGGACCCAAGTCAGGAATTAAAAATAGCGAAAATTTCAAAAAGTCATTTAAGAGGCAAGCATACGACCTCATTGTATGAGATGTACAGATTGGATTATGGAGCTTATATAGTTGATAGTCCGGGTATAAGAGCCTTTGGACTTGTGGATATAGCAAAAGAGGAGATAGCCTTGCATTTTCCTGAGATGTTTAAATATGCTAAGGATTGCAAGTTCTCTCCTTGTACACATACTCATGAGCCTGGATGTGCTGTTAAAGAGGCTTTAGATGAGGGTAAGATAAGTGCAGAAAGGTATAATTCTTATCTGGGAATGCTAGAGGAAGATGGTAAATTTAGATAGTTGATGAATATATTGAATAAGCAGATATTAAAATTGTCCTTGCCTAGTATTTTGGCAAATATCACAATACCGATAGTTGGTATAGTGGATATAGCAATAGCAGGGCATTTGAGTTCAGATTTAGATGCTACTATATTAATAGGAGGAGTTACTATTGGCAGTATGCTCTTTGATTTATTATATTGGAATTTTTCATTTCTTCGTGCAGGGACAGGGGGGCTAACAGCACAGGCTTATGGAAGAAAAGACTTTGCTGCAACAGCTGAGCTTTTATCTCGTTCTTTAATTATAGCTACAATTATTGCATTGATTTTAATATCCTTACAATGGCTGTTTATAGATTTTGCCTTTTTATTTGTAAAAGCTTCTCCCGATGTTCAGCACCTTGCCTCAAAGTATTTTTTTATAAGAATATGGGCGGCACCTGCAACACTGTCTCTAATGGCTTTTAAGGGTTGGTTTATAGGAATGCAGGACACCTTGAGTACCATGATAACAGATATAATAGTTGTTATATCCAATGTTAGTGCAAGTATCTTATTTGCTTTTGGTTTGTTCTCGTGGGAGGGCTTGAGTTTTGAGGGAATAGCATGGGCTACGGTGCTAGCCCAATATATAGGACTATGCACGGCTATTTTTATATTGATATACAAGTATTCATCTGTGGTATTTAAAAATTTTAACTTTACACAGGCATTGCAATCTTTTAGGACCTCTGGTGCAGCTATGTTTTTGAGGACAAATAGGGACTTATTTATCCGATCTCTATGTTTTATAGGAATATACATAGGCTTTACAACAATTGCTGCACGCTATGGCAATCAAGCATTGGCAGCAAGTGCCTTGATGATGAAGATTACTCTTTTCTTTTCGTTTTTTACAGACGGTTTTGCCTATGCAGGAGAGGCTCTTACAGGCAGATATATAGGAGAGGGGAAAAATAATATGGTAGATAAGGTTGTAGTGTATACTTTTGCTTGGGCAGCCCTTATTACTGTCATATTTGTTTTTATTAATGGCTGTTTTCCTGAAAAGTTATTTGCTATAATGACTTCAGAGCAAAGTCTGATAGATTTTTCTATGAATTACGCTTTTTGGCTGATTCTTATACCTATTTTTGCCTGCCCATCATTTGTTTGGGACGGTATTTATGTAGGGGCTACTGCCTCAAAAGAATTATTAAAATCAGGATTACTTTCAGTCTGTGCATTCTTTATCCTGTGGTTTAGTTTAGCTGGCTTTTTAGGCTTATTCAGTTCAGAAAATGTAGATGAAGTATTAGCAGTGCATATATTGATGGCTGCCTATTTTGCACATATCTTGATGAGAACATTTTATCAAAGTATAGTATATATAGCAAGAAAGGGAATTTTTAGAGTCTTGAGGAATAATGAGTAAGATGGGTTTAATAGATTTTTTTAAAATATCAGCTCCTAGCGTGGAGAAAGTATCGGCAGATAAGATAAGAAGTCGCTATAATTATTGGAAAAATACAAGCTTCTGGGCTTCCTTTGTAGCTTATTGTTGCTATTATTTTTGTAGGACAGCAATAAGTGTTTTGAAACAACCTTTGATAGATGAAAAGGTTCTAAGTGTTGATACTCTGGCTATAATTGGCTTTGCTATATCTATAAGTTATGCAGTAGGTAAGTTTTTGAATGGATTTATTGCAGATTATGCTAATATTAAGCGTTTTATGGCAGTAGGTCTATTCTTTACAGCTTTAATTAATCTGCTTTATGGCTATATTCTAGATATAAATATTTTTTCTACTGCTATTACTTCCGTCTTTTTGATTGCATTATGGGCTTTAAATGGTATTTTTCAATCAATGGGAGCTCCAACAGGTGTTATCAGTATTTCTCGTTGGTATCCACAGAGTCAAAGAGCGTCCTATTTTAGTCTTTTCTCTAGTTCTCCGTATGTAGGAAGATTTCTTGCCGCCTTAGTAATAAGTCAATCTGCAATATATTTTGGCTGGCATTTTGGCTTTATATCTGCCTCCTTAGTCGCCTTTGTTGGGGTGCTTATAATACTTGTATTTGTGCATGATAATCCTGAGAGTAAGGGGCTTCCTACTATACAAGAATTAAGTGGTGAGGATATTAAGACTAGAGCCAATACTAAGCAAATTCAAAAATTACAAAAATCGGTATTACTACATCCTGGTATGTGGGTGATAGCTATTTTTAGTGCCTTTGTCTATATAGTGCAAGGAGGTATATCAAGTTGGGGCATTTTGTTTTTACAGAAACAGAAAGCCTTTAATCTTGAGCAAGCCTCTATTATCATACCTTTAGCAGAGTCATTTGGACTTGTTGGGACTTTATTTGCAGGTTGGCTTTCAGATAAGATTTTTAAAGGCAATAGATTTATCCCATTTATATCCTGTGGTATTATTGCTGTGATGACATTGTTATTATTTTTATATACAAAGGGGGATTTGTGGCTCAATATAGCCTATATTGCAGTATTTAGTCTGGTTATGGGTGTTCTTTATTTTGTGGTAGCAGGCAAAATGGCCATAGATATAGTACCTAGAGAAAGTATAGGGGCAGCATTGGGCATTGTAGGAATATCAAGCTATATAGCTGTTGGTATTCAAGAGATTATAAGTGGAAGACTTATACAGATAAATGAGATAGCAAACAAATCTACAATAAGTAATTATGACTTTATGCCAGTTGCGATGTTTTGGCTGGTGAGCTGTGTTATATGTGTATTAGTGCCTGTACTTTTTTGGAAGACATTGAAAAGACCTATAAGGCTTAAGGATATAGAAGAATAGTTATGAGACAGATTTTTAATATAGAATATTATTGTAAAGAGGGAGAGTATCTTTGTTTAAATACAGCCGAAACTTCCTTTGTAATGAAAGAAAAGGCCTTAGGACATTGGAGCTTGGAACTCTTAGATACAAATATTTCTAATGCCTATTTTGCAGTATATAATAATTCTAGACTTGTGCGTAAGGAAGCTGTAACGCATAGGTTCCCTCAAGGCTTTTTCGACTATAATTGTTCTTGGATTGATAGACCCTATAATTTTTTAGAAAAAAAAGAGCCTTTGAAAGAGCCTTTGAAAGACTTTAATATCTGTTTGCGTTTAAATGTCGTGAATATTCCAAAGGCTTATAGACTTGCATTAATGAGTTCTTTGGATAATTGGACAGAGCCTGTCTTATTGTTGAAAGAAGATGCGGTTTATTCTGCTTATTTACAGGTAGATAGGGATTTTGAATATAAGTACGTTCTTTTAAAAGATCAGAATATCGAATGGGAATTAGGTAGTAATAGGCAGTATAAATATTTTTCTACAAAAGCATATAAGGAAGATGCTATGCCTTTATTTGAGAAAAAGAAACAACTTTTTGGTACAGCAATTCCTTTATTTTCTCTAAGGTCAAATCATAGCTTTGGAATAGGTGATTTTAATGATTTAAGGCTATTTATTGATTATATATCATCTATTGGGCAGGATATTATACAACTGCTTCCTATCAATAATACTGTTATGAATAGGTCTTGGACTGATTCTTATCCATATAGTACAAATTCTTCTTTTGCCTTGCATCCTCAATATGTGCATTTGCAAGCTTTGGGTGATTGTAGTTTATATGAAGAGCAGAGACTTGCATTAAATAATTTGGAGAAAATAGACTATGAAGCAAGTAATAGGCTAAAAGAGACGGTCTTAAGAGCTTTCTATTCAGAACAGAACTTAGAAAATAATAGTGAATATCAAGCTTTCCTCAATGCCAATTTAAAGGACTGGTTATTAGCCTATTCTGTATACTCTGTGCTAAGGGACCGTTATGGATTAGATTTCTCGAATTGGGCCGACTTGTCAGAGTTCTCATATAATAGGGCCTTGAACTTTTATAGGGAAAATACTTACGAAGTTGGCTATTATTGTTATGAGCAGTATGTTTTGGATAGGCAACTGAGGGAGGTGATTGAGTATGCTAGGGAAAAATCTGTCTTTTTAAAGGGAGATTTACCAATAGGGGTTTCAGTGCATAGTGCAGATGTGTGGCAGCATCCATCTTTGTTTAATGTGGATATGTGTGCAGGAGCACCACCTGATTTTTTTTCTGAAGAAGGTCAGAACTGGTCTTTTCCTACTTATAACTGGGAGAAAATGAAGGTGGACGGCTATGCTTGGTGGCAAAAACGACTTAAAAGGATGTCCTTATATTTTTCTGCTTATAGAATAGATCATGTATTAGGATTTTTTAGGATATGGCAGATAAATCGAAAATGGGGGAAGAGTTGTTTAGGCACATTTTATCCTGCTCTACCATATTCTAAGGAGGACTTAATATCTTTGGGCTTTGACCCAGAGGCACATGCTATTGCTTCTGATGCTATAAATGTCAATGAAAATGTATTATTTATAGAAGATTATTATCAAAGGGGCTGTTATCACCCTCGTATAGATGCCTATAAGACTTTGATGTATAAATCTTTACCTAAGCAATTAAGTGCTAGATATGATGCTTTATATGAAGACTTTTTTTATAAAAGACATAATGAACTATGGTCTCATACAGCATCAGAGCGTTTGCCTGCATTGCTGGATGCTAGCGACATGCTAGCCTGTGCAGAGGACTTAGGAATGTTGTCAGATGCTGTGCCACAGATGCTTAATAGTCTGGCTATATTATCTTTAGAGATAGAACGTATGCCTAAGACTAATGTGAGAATAGCTGACACAAACTCTTATCCTTATCTGTCTGTGGCTTCTACTGGAACACATGACACCTCAACATTAAGGGCTTGGTGGGAAGAAGATAGTAGCCTTACAGAATATTATTATAGGAATATATTAAAGCAGTCAGCAAGACTTCCAAAGAAAATAAGTGCAAAACTTGCTAAGATGATAGTACAAAGGCATATAGATTCTACCTCAATGCTTGTTATCCTGCCATTACAAGATTATTTATCAATGTTTAAGAAGTATTGGACTAATCCAGAGGTGGAAAGAATAAATAATCCAGCCAATCCACAGCATTATTGGGCTTATCGTATGCCTATGAAAATAGAAGACTTACTAGCTGATAAGCAGCTTTGTAAGTCCCTAAGATCTATGATAAGCAATCTATTATAATAAGCTATTTAGTTTATTGTAGGAGTAAACTTACAGGCATTGTCCACCAATAAACTCTCTCATTATAGATATTGGTGGTATGGCTTCAATTTCGTGTGGTTGCAATGCGACAATGTAGTCTAAGAATTTTAATAGCCTCTTGGCTTCAGGATAGGCAGCTGAAGCAGGGGATATACGTCTTAATAGTGGTTCTGCATAATATTTAAGCAGGGGTAACTCAAATAGTAGGGCAGAGTTGAACAGTGCATCACAGTTCTCTTGGAATGGAAAAATATTTTTGCTTTCCCCCCTTCTTACACTATGCCAACGAAGTATTGTATCTTCAGGACTTATTCCTCTTACCCTATTATCTCTTACCATTCTTCTTAGAAGTCGATTATCCGATGAAGATATATGGTTGTTTTCATCTATATTTAGAGAAGTAAGTGCAGAGGCATATACTCTAAATACCTTGGACTGATCTACTTCAGAGACCATTTCAGGATTAAGGGCATGAATGCCTTCCATTATGAGTATATCTTTTTCATGGAGTTGCATTTTATTCTCTCCAAATGTTCTTGTACCGTTCTTGAAGTTAAATTTAGGAATGTCCACTTCTTTTCCTGCAATCAAATCATTGAGCTGACTATTGAGTAGTTTCAAATCCATCGCATATAGAGATTCAAAATCATATTCTCCATTCTCATCAATAGGAGTATGTTCTCTGTCTACAAAGTAGTTGTCTAGTTCAATTACTTTAGGCTTTAAGCCTAAGAGTTTACATTGATTTGCTAGCCTTAATGCAGATGAAGTCTTTCCACTAGATGACGGACCAGCTATAAAGATGATTTTAATCTCACCTTTAGCAGCATTAATTTGGTCTGCAATCTCTGCATATTTTCTTTCCTGCATTGATTCTGAAAGGTTAATGATTTCTAGGGCATTACCATTATTTATCTCCTTATTTAGGGTTCCTACACCTTGTATTCTCATAAGATTACACCATTTAGAATAATCCTCCAATGCTGCTGCAATCTTTGATTGTCTGCGTATAGGCATTAATTTATATCCGTCATTAATTGATGGAAGTTGCAAGCAAAAGCCCTTGTTAAATCCCATCAGGTCATAGGTTTGCAATATCCCTGTCGAATTGACTAGTGGGGCATGGAAGGTATCAGCCCTGCCATCAAGATAGTATATATCAAAATAGAACCAACCTAAAGATCTTAGTAGCTCTGCTTTGTCATATTGGTGTTGTTTCTCAAATAAGGATACAGCCTCTTCTCTACTTAGTTTGTTGCTTGTGAAAATAAGGTCCTTATCTATAATATCCTTCATTTTTATTCTTATCTGCTCTATCTCATCTTGTTTTATAAAATAGGCATTTGAACTATCTTTTTCTTTTATCTCTCTAAGTTCGCAGTAAAGGCCATTAGGTAAAGAATGGTCTATAATAAGGTTCTTATCTGGGAATAAGGAGCTTACTGCATTTTGAAGGACAAAACATAGTGAGTGTATATATGCACGTCTACCATCAGGGTGGTTAAATGCTATAAATTCTACCTCGTGTGGTTTAAAAATCTTATAGTTAAGGTCTTTAAGGCTATTATCTACCATAGCTACAAGTATGGGGTACTCTATCTTTGTTTTTTTGTCAGTGATAGAGTTTATATTCAGGTCTTTAGCCAGTTGTGATAGACTAGTGCCTAGCTCAATCTTATGTTCTTTATTGTCGTTTCGACAGAATATAGTTATAGTGTTTTTCATCTTAATAATTGTTTAATACTCCGTATTATAGAGTTGTTTTATATCATTTTAATACTCTTGTTATATATTTTATTTTAGCAATTTAATAGCGTGTTTACAGGATTTTATTATAGTAATCTACTTAATGTCTTATTTTATAGGGTTTTTATTGTAATCATTTTAATACATTTTTACTAAGTCTTATTCTAGTAATTTTTTTAAAAATACTCCTGTTACAGAGTTTTTATTGTTTACTAACTCTTCAGGGCTACCTTGGGCGACAATTTGTCCTCCTCTAAGCCCTCCCTCAGGTCCCATATCAAAGATATAATCAGCTGTCTTTAATACATCTAGATTGTGCTCTATGACTATAATACTATTGCCTTGCTCAACAAGTTTCTGTAATACATTGATTAGTGTTTTAATATCTTCAAAATGTAGGCCAGTTGTAGGTTCATCTAAAATATATAGAGTATTTCCTGTTGCAGGTTTAAAAAGTTCTGCTGCTAGCTTCATTCTTTGACTCTCACCTCCTGATAGGCTGACAGATGATTGACCTAGCTTTATATAACCTAGTCCTACATCTACAAGAGCCTTTAGCTTTTGGGCGATTTTTGGTATGGCCTTAAAAAACTCATATGCTTCAGCTATTGGCATTTCAAGTACTTCATTGATACTTTTCCCCTTATATTTTACGGCAAGAACTTCATCTTTATATCTTCGACCACGGCATTCATCGCAGACGACATTTACAGAGGGCATAAAATTCATTTCAATTACTTGAATACCAGCCCCTTTACAGGCTTCACAGCGACCTCCTTTTACATTAAAAGAAAACATTGCAGGCTTTAAGGCTCTTATTTTGGCAGCAGCAGTCTCTGCAAATAAATCTCTTATATGGTTAAATACGCCAGTAAATGTTGCAGGATTGCTTCTAGTACTTCTTCCTATTGGACTTTGGTCTACTTCTATCAATTTGTCAAGATTTTCTAAACCTTCAATAGATTTATATGTAAGAGGCTTAAGCTTGGCATTGTGATAGTGATTTTTTAGAATAGGCATAAGAGTCTCATTTATAAGACTTGATTTGCCACTTCCACTTAATCCACTG
Source organism: Candidatus Cryptobacteroides sp. (assembly GCA_029257745.1). Taxonomy (GTDB): domain Bacteria; phylum Bacteroidota; class Bacteroidia; order Bacteroidales; family UBA932; genus Cryptobacteroides. The sequence goes on from JARIAS010000050.1 coordinate 9,760, forward strand.
ATACATACAAATATACCTAAAGGGATTTGAATATCAATATTCTTAAGATTATTGCCGCTTGCACCATATAGACTTAAGAATTTATCTCCAACGGCCCTACGTTGCTTAGGTAGGCAAATGCTATTCTTATGTAATAAATAGTCTAGAGTTTTAGATTTATTTATAATGAAGTGCTTTATGTCCTCCTTGTCTTCTTTCTTATTTTCCAATAAATATGGTATTGAAGCATTGACACATATATTGCCACCTTCACTGCCTGCACCTTCACCTATATCTACGAGCCAGTCTGCTGCCCTCATAGTCTCTTCATCATGTTCAACTACCATAACAGAGTTGCCCTCATCTCTTAGTCTTTGCAAAGAATGTATTAGTTTAATATTATCCTTTTGGTGTAGACCTATGCTTGGCTCATCTAAGATATATAAGACATTTACAAGTTTTGAGCCTATTTGTGTAGCCAGCCTTATTCTTTGGCTTTCTCCACCTGAAAGACTGCTACTACTGCGGTTCAAACTTAGATAGTCAAGACCTACATTGAGAAGGAAACTAAGCCTGTCTTCTAACTCTTTTAATATGTCTCTAGCAATTTGATTTTGTTGATTGTTAAAGTTTGAGGATAAGGATTGTACCCATTTGTATACCTGAGATATTTCCATTTCTGATACCTCTGATATAGTAAGATTGTCTATTTTAAAGTACTTGCTTTCCTTGTTTAGTCTTGTCCCTAAGCATTCAGGACAGATGATTTTATCGTCAATATCTTCCACAAGTCCAGAAAAGCTTAGCATCTGAGACATAGCACCTTGTCCAACTCTAAATAATTCTTCTGAGCCAAAGATAAGCAGACTAATAATATCATCAGATAGAGTATCAATAGGCTCATATAGTGAAAAATTATATTTAGCAGCAATGGCTCTTATAATATCATATTTCTTTGTCTCACGTATAGCACCTAGAGGTATTATTCCCCCGTCAGCGATAGATATACTTCTATCTGGTATGATGCTGTTAATATCTATATTGACAATGCTGCCTAAGCCCTTACAATGAGGACAATATCCTGCGGGAGAGTTAAAGGAAAAGCTATGAGGAGCAGGCTCTTGCAAGGATATGCCATTTTCAGGGTCTACCAGATGCTTTGAAAAGTGTTTTAGCTCCCCACTTTGTTCATCTAGAATAGCTATTGAGCCCTTTCCTCTATTAAGAGCAGTATCTAGGGACTCTCTTATTCTTTTAATATCATTTCTGCTAGGTTTGAGCTTATCTACAACAAGTTCTATAAAGTGGGCTTTATATCTATCCAAGGAAGTAATATCAGCGAGCTCTTCTATTTTGCCATCTATACGTACTTGTGTGTATGCTCTTTTCCTTAGTTGCTCAAAAAGCTCTTTGTAGTGTCCCTTACGCCCATTTACAAGTGGGGCTAATAGATAGCATCTTTTCCCCTCATATTGAGAGATAATCAACTCGACTATTTGTTCATTGCTATATTTTATCATCTCTTTTCCCGATATGGGGGAGAAAGCAGTAGATGCTTTGGCATAAAGCAGACGTAGAAAATCATATATTTCAGTAATAGTACCCACAGTTGAACGGGGATTGTTACCTGTATTTTTCTGTTCGATAGCAATTATAGGACTTAGTCCTCTAATGTCTTCAACATCAGGTTTTTTAAGGCTAGTCATAAAATGTTTAGCATATGGACTTAAAGTATCCATATATCTTCTCTGTCCCTCTGCGTATATTGTATCAAAGGCAAGAGAAGACTTGCCACTTCCGCTAAGACCTGTTATTACTACAAATTTGTTCCTGGGTATACTTAGCGATATGTCCTTAAGATTGTGAGACTTAGCCCCTATGATTTCTATATATTTGTCTTCCTTCATAGATTGATAGAATCTGCTCCTGCTTATTGATTGATAAATTCTAATTCTTCCTTTTCATTAAATGGTTCTAGAAAAGGGTTGTGTGTTCTTTCGTATGCTATGTCGCTTTTCCCTCCGTGTCCTGGGAATATTTCAACATCTCCATCTATTGCCATTAATTTATCCATAATAGACACTATCAGTTTGTCATAGTCCCCCCATTCATTGTCGGTACGTCCAATACTTCCTGCAAAGAGTGTATCTCCTGTGAAAAGCACCTTTGCTTCTCTATTATAAAAACATATGCCACCGGGAGTATGTCCAGGTGTTTCAATAACTTCAAATTTATTGTTGCCAAAACTTAGTATATCTCCGTCTTTAACATCTAGGTATGAAAATTGACTATTGGGTGCGTCCATATTAAAGAACTTCACAAATTCTGCATTGTTATCTAGTATAATCATATCTTTTTTATTCATAAATATATTGATATTAAGCCTTTTAGATAACTCTGCGACTCCATAAATATGATCAAAATGTCCATGAGTAAGCCAAATAGAGATAGGCCTTAATTCATGTTCTCTAATTGCATTTAAAAGAGTTTCAACTTCATTAGTGTCTTTGCAACCAGGGTCTATTATGACAGCTTCTTTTGTGTTATCCCATATGAGATAGCTATTTTCAATAAAACGGTTAAAAGAAAATTTTTGTATGTTTAGCATTCTATATCAATTTTATACTGCTAAATTACAAAAAAGACTCTACATTTGTAAATAATATGAAAAGTCAATAAGAAATGTATATAGGAGTAGCTGGAAATATTGGTAGTGGAAAGACTACCTTAACCAAGATGCTAGCGGAGCATTATTCTTGGAAAGCGAGGTATGAGCCGGTGGATCATAATCCCTATCTGGTTGATTATTATAAGGATATAAAAAGATGGTCATTTAATCTTGAGGTTTATTTTCTAAAGCAAAGGTTTAGGGATATGCTTGCTATATCCAATTCAAGCGAAACGATTATTCAGGATAGAACAATATTTGAAGGTGTTAATATCTTTGTTGCCAATAATAAGGATATGGGCAATATATCAGATATTGATTATGATACATATATGGAGTTGTATGAAATTATGATGTCTTTGGTAAAAGCTCCTGATTTGTTAATTTACCTAAAATCGTCTTTGTCTCACTTAGATGCTCAGATAAGAAAGCGTGGCAGGGATTATGAGAAAAATCTTGATCGGGATTATCTTGAAGGATTGAATAAAAGATATGATAAATGGATATCAACATATCCATCAAAACTTTTAATTATAGATAAGGATAATTTGGATTTTGAGAATAATCCTAATGACTTTGCTTTTATCATAGATAAAATTGACTCTGAACTTTATGGACTTTTCTCTAAATAAATTACTAACTTTACGATCTAAATTATAGATATTATGCACATCGCAATAGCCGGAAATATTGGTAGTGGAAAGACTACCCTTACTAAGATGCTGGTTCAGCATTATGGATGGATACCTAAGTTTGAACCTGTTGATTATAATCCTTATCTTTCTGATTTCTATGAGGATATGAATAGATGGTCATTTAATTTACAGGTATATTTCTTAAATAAGAGATTTAAAGATGTTGTAGATATATCTAAGACAAAAGAGATTGTAGTACAAGATAGAACAATCTTTGAAGATGCACGTATCTTTGCTCCTAATCTTCATTCTATGGGGCTTATGCAAACAAGAGATTATGAGAATTATATAGATCTTTTTGATCTTATGATGTCCTTGGTAAAGGCCCCGGATCTGTTGATATATTTGCAGTCTTCTATTGAAAATCTTGTTTCTCAAATAGAAAAAAGGGGAAGGGAGTTTGAAAAAAGTATACGTATAGATTATCTTTCTCGCCTAAATGAAAGATATGATGATTGGATAAGCTCTTATGAGGGCAATTTACTTATTATTGATGCTGATAGGTATAAATTTGGCAATAGGGAGGAAGACTTCAGAGCAATTACAGATCTTATAGATGGTAGACTAAATGGCTTATTTTCTGAAAATAAGTAATATAAAAGAGTAAAGACATGAATACAAGACCAAGCTTAATAGATTTTATAGAAAAATATACCAGAGAGTATTCAGAACATGTGTACTTGAGGGAAAAGATAAATGGTAAGTGGGAAGAAACTACCTATAAGCAAACAAGGGAATATGCACATAAGATAGGTGCAGGACTTATGAGTATAGGAGTGCAAAAAGATGATAAAATATCTCTTTTGTCTGAGGGTAGGAATTGGTGGATGTTAGGTGAATTTGGCATCTTATATGCTGGAGCTGTCAATGTCCCTCTATCAATTAAATTGGAAGAAAGTAATGATTTGATATTTAGGGTACAACATTCTGACTCTAAGTATATTATGACATCGGCTTCTCAGCTTCACAAGATAAGGAGGATTTTGCCTAATTGTCCTCTGGTAAAGAAAGTTATTGTTTTTGATAAAATTGATGATTTACAAGACAATGAGATTTTTATAGAAGATCTAATCAAAAAAGGCGAGGATTTTCTTAGGGATAGTAGGATTGAGTTTGAAGAGAGGTATCGTTCTATACAGCCAGATGATTATGCAAATATTAGTTATACCTCAGGTACAACAGCTGACCCTAAGGGTATCTTGCTTACACATCGTAATTATACTGCAAATGTTGAGCAGGCTTGTTCAGTTATGAAGATAGAGCCTGACTCTGTAATGTTAGTTATACTTCCTGTTGATCATTGTTTTGCTCATGTTGCAGGTATATACACTATGATGAGGTATTGTAGTAGTTTGGCAACAGTGCCAATAGGACATAACGCATTAGCCACTTTAAAAAATATTCCAATTGCTATTAAGGAAACTAAGCCTATGCTTATGTTGTCTGTTCCTGCATTGGCAAGAAATTTCAAGAAGAATATAGAAACAGCAGTTAAGGCTAAAGGTGCTAAGGTTGAAGCCTTGTATAATTTTGCTCTAAGGAATGCTATCAATTACTATAAGGAGTATTATAATAGAGGAGGTATATTGGATTGGTGGAGAAAGCCTCTTATCTCTTTATTTGATAAATTAATATTCAAGAATATACGAGAAAACTTCGGTGGCCGTATGAAATTCTTTGTTGGAGGTGGTGCCTTATTGGATATTGAGTTACAACGTTATTTTAATGCAATTGGCATACCTATGTTACAAGGCTATGGACTTTCAGAAGCTACTCCTATAATCTCTGCAAACTCTTTAGGTAATGCTATTTTTGGCTCATCTGGTAGAGTTGTTAAACCTATGGATATAAAGATATGTGATAGTGAGGGTAAGGAATTACCATATGGAGAAAAAGGAGAGATAGTTATTCGTGGGGAAAATGTTATGGCTGGTTATTGGAAAAATCCTGAGGCTACCGCTAAAACAGTTATAGATGGTTGGCTACATACAGGGGATATGGGTTATATGAATGACCCTACATTCTTATATGTTGTAGGTCGTTTTAAGTCATTACTTATATCTTCAGATGGGGAGAAATACAGCCCAGAGGGCTTTGAAGATGCCTTTGTGGATAGTTCAAAATATGTAAATCAATGTATCTTATATAACAATCAAAATCCTTATACAATAGTTGTTATAGTACCTGATAAGGAGGCTTTGTCTGAGTATGCAAGATCTTTGTCTCTTGATCCTAAAAGTGTTGAGGGTAAAAAAGCTATGCTTTCTAAGTTGCAAGAAGAGGTGGACGTCTATAAGACAGGAGGTGCAAGGGGAGATATGTTCCCTGATCGTTGGCTACCTTCAGCTATTGTAGTTGCTCCAGAGGCATTTACAGAACAGAACAAGATGGTAAATAGTACTATGAAGATTGTTAGGAATAAGGTTGAAGAGTTCTATAAAGAGCGTATAGAATATGCTTATACAGCAGAGGGAAAGGATTTGTTTAATCAAAAGAATATAGAGAGTTTATAGAGAATAATGTATAAGCTTGTTATATAAATATTTAATTATCTTTGTTGTAAATAAAAAAATATTATCTTTGTAATATAATTTTCATTAAGCATATGGAGCCTCCCAGTTCTATAACATCACAGAAATCTATTAGTACGAGTCCTTTAGAAGACCCGTTACCGAAATCATATAACAAGGCGAACAAGACTACTCTGTCAGTATATATTGATGGAGCAGTTTTTCTTGTTTAATATCTTAATGAAAGAAACTTATTAAAAATGGCACTATATCTAAAGAAAGAGCTAGAAAATGATGCAGTTTTAGCTGTTTGGCAGATTGTCGAAACAGAGGACGAACTCAAGAATATGAGTTCAATACCATCAGATGAGATGGAAGAAATTTCTTATATAAACAATGAATCTTTGAGAAAGCAAAGATTGGCAGTAAGAGCTTTATTGGCACAGTTATTTGATGAAAAAGTATATTTGGGGCATCACGACAATGGAATGCCTTATTTGGAGAATATGTCTACCAATATAAGTATAACTCACACAGATAATTATGTGGCCATTATCTTACATGAGAAAGAAGAGGTAGGCATTGATATTGAATCACTAAACAGAGATTTTTCAGCAGTAGAGCAAAAAGCTTTATCTGAAGATGAGATTGATGATTTAGAAGAGGATAAGAAAAATCTTCAATTAGCTATTTACTGGTGTGCTAAGGAGGCTATTTTTAAGCGTGTGTCTGGTTATAAGGTTAATTTTGCCGAGCAGATAGAAGTCGAGCGTTTCCGTCCAAAGGGTGAGGGAGAATTAGAAGCTACTTTTATTCACAAAGATGGCTATGAAGAGGAATTTGAGTTAGAGTATATAATATTTGACTCTCACCTGCTTGTTTGGTTAGTAGGTTAAGCTATTTTAACCATTCTTCAGGATTATTCACTTTGGAGCCTTTCCAAATTTGAAAATGTAACTGGCTGTTACCATCTATGGTTTCAGCCTTTCCTATTTTCTCTAAGGTCTTTACCTTATCTCCTGCTTTTACGTATACCTGCTCTAATTTGCAATAAAAACTAAAATAGTTGCCATGTTGTATTAGTATACATTGTTTGTATCCAGGTATTAGGACAATTTGCTTTACTACGCCATCAAAAATTGCTTTAACATCTTGATTATCATTGATTAATATTGTGATGCCATTATTGAATGGTAGTTTGACATTCTTGAAAACAGGATGATTTCTATTCCCAAAACTTTCAAGTACTGTGCCATTGACAGGCCAAGGTAGTTTCCCTTTATTTTTTTCAAATTCTTTGTTTAAAGAATAATCTATACTTGATTTATTATCAGTAGTTTGCTTTGTTTTTTTAGCAAGATTAGCTTTAGTCGCTTCTTGTATAAGTTTTGCAATTTCCTTATTCAGACGATTTATCTCTGCTTTTTTCTTTTTTAGATCTTTAAGGTAGGACTTCTTATCTCGATTTAGCTTAGCTATAATATTATTAGCACTTGATTTTTCTTGTTTCAATTGCTTTAGCTCATTAGTCCTAGCCTTATTTACGTTTTGTTCTTTTTGTTTGAGTTGTTCTAGTGTATCTCTTTTAACTTTTAGACTATCAGAAGATTCTATTATGGCTTCTGCTTTGTTTTGGAGATGATGGTTAAAACTTCTTAGATAAGCAGTTCTTCTTAAGGCTTGAGAAAAGTTTGCACTCGATAGTATTTGTAAAAACCATAATTGTCCTTGCCTAGTCTTATATGCTAAACTAAGCAGTTTAGAGTAGTTTTGTAATAATGAATCATGCTTAGCTTGTAAAAGACTTTCTTCTTTTCTTGTGCTCTTAATCCTAGTTTCTAAACTTTCAAGTTGTTGCTTAGATTCTTTTACTAGTTTTTCCCTTAGATTTATTTTTTTTTGTATAAGTCTAAGATTTATGAGTGCATCTTTTTTATTCTTATTATTTTCATCAATATGCTTGTTAATCTTTTCTATCTCTTGCTCTAATTTCCTCTTTGTATCTCGTTTCTTACTAATATTTTGTGCATAAGAGACATTGCATGCTAGTAGATAGCTGCAAGTTATAAGGAAAATCAGGCTTAGTTTAGAGTGCATATTTTAGTCTTTTTTATTCTTAGCTTGTTCTATATAGTATTGTGCAAGGTCATCTTCTCCTAAGGCTTTTAATATCTCAGCATAATGTTCAAGAAGAGTTCTACTTGAGTTGCTATCGTATATTAGTGCCTGTTTAAGAAAACTTTTAGCTTCATCATTTCTGCCTAATAGGTGTAATATCCATGCGTAGGTATCTAATAGGGTAGCATTGCTACTATCTAGATCTACGGCTTTTTTACTCATCTTTAAGGCCTTTTTTAGTCGTCTATTTTCTAGTGCAAGATAATAAGCATAGTTGTTTAGTACTATGGTATTATTAGGGTCTAATTTAAGCACTTGATTATAGGCCTTATAAGCCTTTCTATTTTCTCCTTTAAAATGGTAACTATCACCTAGGGTAGATAGAGTGAAGACTTTTAAGGCCTTATCATCTCCCATATGTTTTAGTATGTACTCACAATTTCTAATTATAGAATCATAGTCTTTAAGTTCAAAGTGGTAAGCATTAGCTTGAAGTAATAAGCTGTATGTTGTTGGAAAATGTTCTTTAAAAGCCTTTTCTGCTTCTTGTGCAGCCTCTTTATATTCTTTTAGCATGGCTAAAATATTAGTATAGTTGATGCTAAATTTAAGACTGTCTGGATTGTCATAACTAGCCTTTTTAAATAAGGCTTTTATCTTATCAAATTCTTGGTTTCTGTAATAGAATCGTGATACAGCAATGTTATAGCTAGTGTCATAAGGGTGTTTTTCTGCAATATCTGCAATTAGGCTATCAATACTCTCTTTCTCGCTATTATATATGCTATTGTTAGGGTCACCATATATACGTTCAATATATTTAAGATAGACTTGTTTATCTATAAAGCTGTTATTAATATTGTCTTTTAGTAATTTTATAAATGCCTTATAATCACTCCACATAGCAATACTTGCGTAGTTGTCTATAAGCTTGGGATTGTCTTTTTCAAGACTTAATGCTGCTTTATAATATTTGAGAGCAAGGCTGTCTTGAGATTGGCTTTTAGCATAATCCCCTAATAGGCTTAGAATTGAAGTTGAGTTGTCTTTATCTTCGTAGTTATTTAATATATTTAATGCTTTATCAACCTGTTGCTGAGCCATGTATATATAGTATCTTAACATAACACTTCTTTCACTCGTGCCTGATAAGGTGTCCAATTTATTAAGGCATGCTAAACTCTTGTCTAAGTTGTCATTGTCATAATATAAAAGAATTAGCCTTTCATATAACTCTGTTTGTTTAGGTTTTTCTTTTATCAACGCTTCAAGTAGGCTTATAGCTTCTTTGGATTTATGTTGCCTATCATAAATATTTGCAAGATATAGTTTGTACCAGTAATTCTTAGGATCTATTTGATAAGCTTTCTTGAACATTGACTCAGCCCTATCAATATTATTGTTATATATGGCAATTAGTCCTTCATAGTAATATGCAGCGTCATTGCTGCTATCTTCATGTATAACTTCTTTCAATAAGGTAGAAGCTTCAGTAAAATTGTGCTCGTTGAATAGTGCGACAGCACTTATTACTTTATTCTCGTAGTATAATTTCTTAGGGACTTGTCCATATAGCCTGCTTGAAAAGACGCCCAAAATTAATAATAAGTATATGATGATAAATTTACGATCCATAGTGACATTTTTTATAACAAATTGTATTATACAAAAATAGTGCAAAAAAATTAATAAGGATTAGAAAAAGAGATAAAAGATAAATAAAGTTTTCATTTATAGTTGTTTAACAATTTTATTCATTATAATTTGCGAAAAAAATGAGGCTATGAGGAGGATTTTATTTTTATTGTCAATAGGCTTAGCATGTTCTTTATCTTGTGTTAATAAAGCTACATATAAGGTATTAGATAATGGATATAATAATGAGGGGGACATAAAGGCTCAAGATACATTAATGTATATTGTAGCTATTAAACAACAAAATAGTCCCGGCAAGTTAGTTTCTGATAAGGATACAGCACTTTTGTCCTTTTTGGTAAATATGGAAGAGGTCTTTTCTGTGAAAGTTGCTGAAGATAGCTATATTTCTTTGGATGCTGACAGTTATTTTATTGATGCAAATAGCTTATATTCATATAAGTATCTTAATTCATCTATGTATATCTGCCGTAACGCAATACCTATTTTTTCCTATAATGAGAGGGAGTTTATAAGGGGCTTTTATGTACAAGGCAATAATGTATATACTCTTGGGATTAGTCCTTCAAGAGCATTGTGTTTGAGAAAGAATGGAAAGGTAGTTTTTAAAGAAGAATTATCTGAGCCCTTACATAATATGAATGATAGATTTAACCGTGGAGGTGCTTTGTATCTTGACAATGGTAATTTATGTTTTTATTATAGGAAGTTTCAAAGTCGCAAAAATAAACTTAGTTATAAATCATATATCTACAAAAATGGAGAAGTCATTGATTTACAAGACTATTTACCAGAGCATAAGGTGGTAGATGCTATATATAATAAAGGCTCATTGTATTGTCTTGCAATAAAAAAAGATAAACTAATTCTTTATGAAGAGGATAAATTGCATCATATCAACGATATTAGCGTAGAAGATTTTTCTTATATAAGCCTATTAGCAACGCAGAGTTTGATAGTAGTAAGGGCTGAGTCTTATATTGACAATAAAAAAATATTATATGTATGGGATAATAAGCATTTTTCAAGATTTTACAATATCCCAATGCAGCGTTATGACTATTATAATACAAGGGGCGAGATTGTGTTTTTAGAAAAAAGGCCTAATAAGCGAGTCTTAGTAGAGTATCCTGAAAAGCGTAAATATGTAACTGAATCAGGATTATATCTTACTAATAATAAGGCTTTTAAGTTTTATAATAATAGATTTCGTATAGCATTGGCAACACGAAATGCTACAAAGTCCTATATATGGCTTAATAATGATTTGCTTGGGACAGCAATCGAATCAAAAGTATTGATGCTAGACTTCTATCCCTAATTAAAATTTGATATATAGATGTATTAATCTTGTGTCAAGGCACTTTAGTTACACTTGTACTGAAGGGCTTAGGGTTTGTGAAATAGTTTTTATCTACTTGCTTGTATTTGTTGTAGAGAATAAGCGTATTAGTCTTCCCACTCTATACTTCTAGATAGATCTTCTTTTACTATTATATTCACTTTTAGGCATTCTTCAGGCAGTATTTCTTCAATGTTTTCAGGCCATTCAATGATGCAAAGCTGCTCACTGTCAATATAATCATAAAAGCCAATATCAAGGGCTTCACTAATCTTATTAATTCTATAAAAATCAAAATGATATATGTATTTTGTCTTATCATATTTGTATTCATTTACAATGGCAAAAGTAGGAGAACTAATGGCATCTTCACTAACCCCTAATTCCTTGCATAATGCACTTGTAAAAGTCGTTTTACCTGCACCCATAGAGGCGTAAAATGCAATAATTTTTTTATCGCCTATTTCTGATAAGAATTGTTTGGCCGCATTTGCAAGTTCTGTTATATCTTTAATATGTATACTATGTTTCATCTCTTAAATTTTAGTCAAAAATACAAATTTTCTTGGAAAAAGAGTATTGAAAGTAGCTATTTTGTGGATAAGAAAATGTATGGAGAATTACTACATGTAGTAGAAAGTTTAATTAGGCTTTTTATACCTTGCAGATGTCTGTGCTGTGACGCTTATCTATATGATTTTGAGAAATATATGTGTTTAGACTGTTTATCCAATTTTCCTTATACCTATTTTTGGGAAAATAAATATAATCCAATGCTGTATAGGTTCATGAATTTGTGCAAGGAAGAAAATTGTGAATTAATTCCTTTTAATAATATATCAGCCTTAGCTCTTTATTATTATAGTGCAGATAGTGATTATTCTAATATTAATAAGGATTTAAAATATAGGTCAGCAATATCTATGGGAAGATATTTTTCAAGACTTTTATCCAAATTTTACCATGAGTCTTATTGCTTTGATAAGTCTGCATTTGTTTTGCCTATTCCCTTGCATTTTATGCGAAAGTGGAAACGTTCGTATAATCAGTCAGAGATTATTGCAAAAGAGATAGCCGATAATCTATGTATGTGTTTAGTACTCAATTTGTTGTATAGAAAACGTTATAGGAAAAGTCAGGCGAGAGTGTCTATGGAGGATAAATTATCTAATATGAATGATGTTTTTGCTGTACATAAGGAAAGATTGCAAGACTTGTATAAGAGTAGAGAAATATCATTTGTTATTGTAGATGACCTTTTTACCTCAGGTGCAACTATGTTTTCAGCTTGTAAAGCACTATTGCAGGCATGTGAAGAGCTTAAAATTCCAAAAAATTATATAAAAATCACAATTATTAGTCTATCTTTTGTGCGAATATAAAAATTTTTACTATATTTGCATTCACTACTGATTTCGTAGTCATCGCTCCGGTGGTGGAATTGGTAGACACGAGGGACTTAAAATCCCTTGGTCAGAAATGACTGTACGGGTTCAAGTCCCGTCTGGAGCACAGATAATTGATTTCAATTAGTACTAAGGTCTTATACAAATGTGTAAGACCTTTTTATTTTTAAATTTTACGATTATGTACGCAAGTCTTTTTGATTTAGATGCTAATAGTTTTGACGATTCTTGTTCAGTATCTTATACAGAAGCTTACAATGCAATAAAAAGATATATGCTTGCGAATAGCTTTACATGGATACAGGGTAACCTTTACTTTGCTAGTCCTGTAATAAATTCAGTTAATTGTGTTTTAATCGTTCAGCATATGTCTAAAAGCTTTTCTTGGTTCAATGCCTGTGTGAAAGATATACGATTGCTTAGAATTGAGGAAAACAATGATTTGTTGCAAGCAATTTTTTAATATACTTGTCTAATTCTTTTGCTGAGCGAAATTCCTTATATTCAGCTACTTTTATATACTTCATTGACATTTAGCATATTAAATATTGTATCTTAAGGAAGAGTTTAGCTTCATGGCTCTGCAATTTTTACTTAAAAAATACTTATAGTTGTACATACTATAGTACAACTAATAATTATAATATTATGTCAGTTCTAATAATTACATCTACCGAATTTAGGAATAAGCAAAAGTATTACCTAGAAAAAGCTAAAAAAGAAGGAGTTGTTTATATTAATCAGCACAATAAGGGGCTATTTTCTTTAAGACCTACTTCAGAAATTGAATTTTATTATTCTAATCCAAAAGTACAAGAGGACTTAAAGCAAGCAATACAAGACACACGAGATGGTAAAGTATATAAAATGCAAGAAGAGTTTAAATTATTAACGAACT
>JARIAS010000057.1 GCA_029257745.1 Candidatus Cryptobacteroides sp.
CCCCGTTAATTGTCCAAAAACCATCATCAGATATGCTTATCTCAGGGCTTTTCCCGTCCTTGCCATCTTTCCCATCTGCTCCATCTTTTCCGTCCTTACCATCTTTACCAAAAGGTATAGTGATAGCCTTACCATCACCAAAGACAACCTTTACAGAGTCTGGATTATTCCTGTTAGGGAAGTAGTCTATACTTTGAATAGTAGTATTATTAACAATAGTTTGATAAAGTTTCTTTATTTCTCCTATATTGTTATTCAGACTGTCAATATTCTTATCCATATCGCCAAGCTTATGTAGCATAACAATCTGTCTGCTATAAAGCTTTGCAGTATCTTCCTTATAACACGAAGATGTTAGAAAAGCGATAGTACTAAGAATTATTAGATAGAATATTCTTTTCATTGTATTAAAATTTATTAATTAATAGTTTGCGTTACTATTTATCTAGTCCAAAACTTTTTAAATTATCAATAGCATCAATATTACCTGCTTTTTTAGCTTGAAGTAAAAGCTCTTTAGCTTTTTCTTTGTTACCTAATTGCATATATGCAACAGCCATAAGGTTAAGACTATTTGCATTTGAATTTGTTTTTTGTAACAGAGATAGTGCTTCCTGTGCCTTATTATCTTTAAGTAGTGTGGCTGCCTTGTAGCAAATAAATCTTTCATCTGAAGGAAAGTATCTAAGGGCTTTGTTTAGTTTATTGATAAACTCATCGCTGTAAATAGGTGATTGGTTTATTACTGCAAGCATTTCATCTGCACTAAGTTTTTGAGGCTCAGTGTTAAACTTAACCACACATTGCTCAATAGTATATGGCTTAATTTCGAAATTAAATACACAAGTATTCATACGAAGTGCAGGATAAAGCTCTTTTACAGCTTCTTTGTATATTCTTCCTTGTTTAGCAAGGGCAATCTTCTTTTGCTCGTTAGTCCTATCTGAATTAACTATATCTATAAGAACTTGCTTGTCTTTGTTATCCCAATTTAAAAGTGCCTTTCTTAGGCCTTCCCAATTTTCACCTTTGCCTGCAAAAGTTATATCTTTAAAGTTATAAGACTGTTTAAGATAGTTTACAATCGCTTTGGCTCTATTGTCAGCAAGTGCTATATTATTTTTTAGTCTGCCCTCAGGTGAGGCATATCCTTCTATTACAATACTTTTAATCGTAATGTCTTTATCATTAAGCAGTTGTCTATACAGATTGTCTATCTTATTTAGATATATCTGGTTATATCCAATATTTGGCTTTAGACTTGTATTTGAAACCTGATATTGGAAAAATGCATTTTCTTCTATTTGTTTTATTTTTCTTTGTCCAAGATTTGCTTTTATAGTCGAAAAAGCGAAATTGTTGTTATCCTGTTTAGGTATAAAAATAGCTTTTTCTGCTGGTTTAATCTTAGCCATCTGTACGCTTTCTCTAAGTTTCTTTTTCTTGTTAAATTTAACTTGAATGTTGGCACCAAATGATAAGATATAGTCGTCTTTAGCCATTTTAACAGTTTGTATACCATCAAATCTTTGGTCGCTTACCCACATCAAACCTGAGTAAAGTTCTATGCCAAAATGTTTTGATAGAGCAATATTAAGTGCAAGTTCGCCTCCAAGTCCAATGCTTATAGGGGAGCTATATATAGGGCTTAGTCTTTGACTTCTTCTTTTTATATTGTATATGGCTGCATTGTATTTATTAAGATAAAAGGCAGGTTTGAGAAAAAGACTTACACGTTGTTCCCTAGTTTTTGGTGTGTCAAGTATTAGCCTATTTAGGTTAAAGTTTGCTAATACTGCAACTTGCATAAATCTGCTTTTGCTGAAAGCTGATTCATATCTTGCAGCAGTAATTCCGTAGTTATTGTTGCCCCAAATGCCAAAAACTTGCTCACCTTCTGCGGGTATAAATTCATTTATATATTCGCTACCATCTATAAGAGTGTAAGGATATATGGTCATGCCATCAGTTGTAAGCATAAAGTTTTTTGTAGAGTTAATGCTAGTACCTATTAGCTGTCCATATGTGGCTTTAATTTCAAGTGCAAAGCCTGAATTAAATCTGTATCCTAGTCGGATATTTGGGGCTAGACTAAAGTGTACTTTATCTTGAGTTATAGAATACATGTCCCCAAACATAAATGGACTTTCCATACCAAGGTTGATATACCAATATGGAATTCTTGCAAGTTTTTTACTGAGTAATTGTTTTTTGTTAGTTTGCTCCAAATTAGCTTTCACAGCTTTTTCTACTTTATTTCTTTGTTGGGCAATTGTAGGAATAGTACTTAAAAATAATAGGCTTATTCCTAAGATTGAAAGTTTTTTAATTTTCATGTAAAAATTTATATAAATTATTAGTAATACCTAGTTAAAGTGCAATAGTAATATGTTAAACATGCTTTGTCTTTTAACAAGACATTTTGCTAAGATAGAATTTATTTATGATATAAAAAATATGTCAGTTTGTAAAGTGTATTTTTGTTGTTCTTATTAGTAGTATTTTATGAACTATGGATGATTATTTTAACAATACAAGTATTAGATATTTTCTTTGTTTACATTTTTGAAAAGATTAAAATCTTTCATCTATTATAACATTATTTAGATATATGTATTTTTTTATTAACTTTGCTTTCTTATAGGACTTTATAAAAGTAAAATTGAATATAGTATAAAATAATATAATATGGCATTAGTTGACATAATAAAGAAGATTTTTGGCTCAAAGGCAGATAGGGATATGAAGCAGATAAAGCCTATACTTGACAAGGTATTGGAGGCTTATGCTAGGATAGATCTTTTATCTGATGATGAGTTAAGGCAGCTCTCCAATGATTTGAGAAATAGACTAAAGGATTGTGAGGCACCTTTTGAAAAACGTATAGCAGAAATTAAAGAAAGTTTAGCTAGTAATATTCCTATTAAGGAAAAGGAAGCCCTTGCAAACGAGGCAGACCGTCTTATCAAAGATGAAGATGCTGCTATTGAAAAAATGTTAGAAGAGATCTTGCCAGAGGCTTTTTCCATCATGAAATCTACTGCAAGGAGGTTTAAGGAAAATTCAGAAGTAAAGGTCTTAGCTACAGATTTTGATAGAGAGCTTAGTGTTAAGTATGATTTTGTTCGTATAGAGCAGGAGTTAAGCAGTACAGGAGAGGCTTTAGACTATGCTATATGGAAAAATCACTGGTTAGCAGGTGGTAATGAATTAACATGGGATATGGTTCATTATGATGTTCAGTTAATTGGTGGTATTGTATTGCATCAAGGTAAGATCGCAGAGATGGCAACAGGTGAGGGTAAGACATTGGTCGCTACCTTGCCTGTATTTTTAAATGCTCTTGCAGGTAAGGGAGTGCATGTTGTTACTGTCAATGATTATCTGTCTAAGAGGGATTCTGAGTGGATGGGCCCATTATATATGTTTCATGGATTGTCAGTTGATTGTATAGACAAGCATGAACCAAATAGTGATGCTAGAAAGAAGGCATATAATAGTGATATTACCTTTGGTACAAATAATGAGTTTGGCTTTGATTATCTAAGAGATAACATGGCGGGTAATGTTGAAGATTTAGTACAAAAGAAGCATCATTTTGCTATTGTTGATGAGGTGGACTCTGTGTTGATAGATGATGCTCGTACTCCTTTGATTATTTCTGGTCCTGTTGCGAAGGCTGACGTAGAGGCTCAATATCTTGAATATAAGCCATATGTAGAGAAACTATATAATCTTCAAAGAAACTTTGTAACAACTACTTTACAGGAAGCTAAGAAAAAGATAAGTGAGGGAGATGAGGCAGAAGGAGGAAAACTGCTATATCGTTGTCATAAGGGATTGCCTAAGTATCAACCTTTGATTAAGTTCCTTAGTGAACAGGGTATGAAGCAGTTAATGCAAAAGGCAGAAAACTTTTATATGCAGGACAATGAAAAGGAAATGCATGTTGTTACAGACCCTCTTTACTTTGTCATAAGTGAGCAACAAAACTCAGTTGATATGACTGATAAGGGTTTGGATTTGCTTTCTGAGAGTGTCTCTGATACAGAGTTTTTTGTTTTACCTGATGTGGGAGCAAAATTAGCAGCTTTGGAGTCAGAAGGCTTAAGTGCTGAGAAGAAGCAGTTAGAGAAGGACTCTATAATGGAGGATTATGCTTTAAAAAGCGAAAGAGTGCATACTGTTTTGCAATTGCTTAAGGCATATGCAATGTTCCAAAGAGATGTAGACTATATCATTATAGATAATAAGGTTAAGATTGTCGATGAGCAGACTGGTCGTGTTATGGAGGGTAGAAGATGGAGTGATGGTCTGCATCAGGCAGTAGAAGCTAAGGAGAGCGTGAGAGTAGAGGCTGCAACTCAAACATTTGCTACTATTACACTGCAGAATTATTTTAGGATGTACCATAAACTTGCAGGTATGACAGGTACTGCCGAGACAGAGGCTGGAGAGTTTTGGTCTATCTATAAATTAGATGTAGTTGTAATTCCAACTAATAGGCCTATACTAAGAGAGGATAAGGACGACCTTGTTTATAAAACTAAGAAAGCAAAGTTTGCTGCAGTTATAGAGCATATAGTTAAGCTTACACAAGAGGGGCGTCCAGTGCTTGTGGGTACTGCTGATGTTGAAACTTCAGAGTTGTTAAGTAGATTGCTTAAGATGAAGAATATTAAGCATAATGTGCTTAATGCCAAGCAACATGCAAGGGAAGCAGAGATAGTAGCTATGGCAGGTCAGTCAAGTATAGTTACAATCGCAACTAATATGGCAGGTCGTGGTACGGATATTAAGTTATCTCCAGAAGTTAAGGCTGCAGGAGGTTTGGCAATTATTGGTACAGAAAGGCATGATAGTAGGCGTGTTGATAGACAGTTGCGAGGTCGTGCAGGTCGTCAAGGTGATCCTGGTTCTTCTGTTTTCTATGTTTCTTTGGAAGATAAATTGATGCGTCTTTTTGGTTCTGAAAGGATTGCTTCCATAGTTGATAAGCTGGGTATGTCAGATAGTGATGCTCTTGAGTCTAGTATGTTATCTAGTAGGATAGAAAAGGCTCAACGCAAGGTGGAGGAGAATAACTTCGGCATGCGTAAGAGATTGCTTGAGTATGATGATGTTATGAATTATCAAAGGGAGGCAATTTATTCTCGTAGACATAACGCATTATATGGTGATAGAATAGAGATTGATGTGCAGAATATGATGTATGACATGGCATCAGTCATTGTTGCAAAGACTAGAGATTATTCTTATGAGGATTTTCAAGAATATTTGATGAGTCAATTTTCTATTGATACAGGTTTTGATGAGGATTTTTATAATAAGGCTAAATCAGAAGATAAGTTAAAAGCAATTTTTGAGAATATGCAAGCTGTGTATAATAGAAGGATGGATACAATGATTTCAAAGGTATATCCTTTTATTAAGCATGTATATGAGAATCAGGGACAGCAATATGTGAATATCGCAATACCTGTATCAGATGGAAGGAAGGCTATGACCCTATCTATTAACTTGAAGAAAGCTTATGAGTCAGAAGGTAGGGAGTTGAGTATAGCCTTATCTAAAACATTGCTATTGTGGCAGATAGATGAACATTGGAAACAGCAATTAAGAGATATGGATGCTCTTAGAGATTCGGTTCAAAATGCTTCATACGAGCAAAAGGATCCTCTAATTATATATAAGATTGAGAGTTTTAATCTTTTTGAACAAATGCTTGAGGACTTAAATAGGGATGTGCTTTCATTCTTATTAAGGGCATTTATCCCTTTGAAAGAGGAAGATGCTAAGGAGGTTAGAGCTGCTGCACCTGCTAAGAAGACTGATATGTCAAATATGAGTACAAGAAAAGATGATCTTCAAACAAATTCTGAACAAAAAGCACGTACTCCTATTCATGCAGAAAAGAAGCAGGGCAGAAATGAACTTTGTCATTGTGGCTCTGGCAAGAAGTTTAAGAATTGTCACGGTAAAGGAATAGTTTAAAATGGGATTTATAATGGGAAAAACAGTCGAAATGCAGGTAAATTTAGTAAGTAGAATATCTGAAGATACCTTCTTTAAGGGAGAAATATCATCATCAAATGATATTAGAATTGATGGTACTTTTTCAGGAAAGGTGTTTACAAAGGGTAGGGTAGTTATAGGTGAAAAGGCGAAATTTGACGGAGAAGTTGTGTGTGAAAATATAGATTTGTGGGGTAAGTTTGAGGGTAAGGTCTATGTTAAAGATACACTTACTCTTAAGAATGGTTGCTCTACTAAGGGTGATTTACATACTAAGCATTTGGTTGTTGAATATGGTTCATATTTTGATGGTAATTGTAAGATGTTACAAGACTCTGATATGGATAATTTAGATAAGATGGATACACTTAGGGCTCAAGATGCAAAGCCTAAGGCTGAACAAAAAGAGCTAAAAAAATAGATTATGGCAGACGAGAAGATTATTTTTTCTATGAATGGTGTGGCTAAGATTTTACCACACAATAACAAGGCAATATTGAAAGATATATATCTATCTTTCTTTTATGGAGCTAAGATTGGTATTATTGGTCTTAATGGCTCTGGAAAGTCTACCTTATTAAAAATTATTGCAGGTGTAGAAAAATCATATCAGGGCGAGATTGCTTGGTCAGGAGGTTATTCAGTTGGCTACTTAGAGCAAGAACCTCAAATGGATGATAATAAGACTGTACTTGAGGTTGTGCAAGAAGGTATGCAGGAACTTATGGATATAATGGCAGAATATAATGATATATCTATGAAGTTTATGGAGCCTATGGACGATGTTCAAATGAATAAATTGATAGAACGTCAAGGTGAACTTTCTGAGAAGATAGAACAAATGGATGGTTGGGAGATTGACTCAAAATTAGAAAGAGCAATGGATGCACTAAATTGTCCTCCTTCAGATGCCATTGTATCTACTCTATCTGGAGGAGAAAGGCGTAGGGTGGCTCTTTGTCGTCTACTATTAAAGCAGCCTGATGTCTTACTTTTAGATGAGCCTACAAACCATTTAGATACAGAGAGTATACAATGGCTAGAAGAGCATCTTCGTCAATACAAGGGTACTGTCATAGCTGTGACTCACGATAGATATTTTCTGGATAATGTCGCAGGTTGGATACTTGAATTGGACAGGGGCGAA
Organism: Candidatus Cryptobacteroides sp.; assembly: GCA_029257745.1. Classification (GTDB taxonomy): domain Bacteria; phylum Bacteroidota; class Bacteroidia; order Bacteroidales; family UBA932; genus Cryptobacteroides. Next base: position 7,163 of record JARIAS010000057.1, read on the forward strand.
GGTATTCCATGGAAGGGTAATTATACTTCATGGCTAGAGCAGAAGACTTTAAGGCTTGAGCAGGAAGAAAAACAGGAGAGCAAGAGAAGAAAAACTCTTAAACATGAGTTGGAATGGGTTAGAATGGCACCTAAGGCAAGACAGGCAAAGCAAAAGGCTCGTATAGGTGCTTATGAGAAACTTGCATCTGCTGACATAAAGGAGAAAGAAGCAAATCTTGAAATATTTATACCTAATGGTCCGCATCTAGGTAATAAGGTTATTGATTTTAAGGATGTAAGTATGTCATATGGAGATAAACTCTTGTATGAAAATCTTAATTTTTCTTTACCTCCTGCTGGTATCGTAGGTGTAATAGGTCCAAATGGTGCTGGTAAAACTACTTTGTTTCGTTTGATTATGGGGATAGAAAAACCTACAAATGGAAGTATAGATATAGGTGAGACTGTTAAGATCGCTTATGTGGATCAGCAACATAGAAATATCGATCCAAACTTGTCTGTATATGAAACAATTGCAGGTAATTCTGAGTGGATTAGACTAGGAAATAAAGATATTAATGCACGTTCTTGGGTGTCTCGTTTTAATTTTACAGGGGCGGATCAAGAGAAGTTGTCAGGCATACTATCAGGTGGTGAGAGAAATAGGTTGCATTTGGCCTTGACCTTGAAAGATGAAGGAAATGTTTTGCTTTTAGATGAGCCTACAAATGATGTGGATGTGAATACAATTAGAGCATTGGAAGATGCTTTGGAGAATTTCGCAGGTTGTGCAGTTGTTGTAAGCCATGATAGGTGGTTCTTGGATAGGATTGCTACTCATATCTTAGCTTTTGAGGGAGATGCTAATGTAGTTTTCTTTGAAGGAAATTATCAAGAATATGAGGAGAATCGTAAGATGCGATTGGGTGATGAACAACCTAAGAAGTTTAAATATAAGAAGTTAATGGATTAGTAAAGAATAGTATTTTTTCTTTAATTAATCATGATGCCTAAAAGTATGTCTGTTACTTTTAGGCATTATAAGATAATATTTGTATCTTTGCCTAGATTGATATTTTAGTGCTTAGAGGAATGTGGAACATATGTCTGCTTTTTCTTAATATTAAAGTATTAATTGTTATAGAGATACTAAGATAAAATTAATGGAGCAGAAAGATTTTATTCAAAGGGCTCTACAAGAGACTATGGATACAAAGGCTGTTCTTATAGAAAAAGGTGCTTTAAAAAAGGTTCCACAGGTCTATAAGCAGTTATTTGGAGATAAAAAAGCTATTATTGTTACGGATAAGCGTAATGAGATATTCGCAACTGAGGTTGATTCTTATATGAGGAATGAGGGAATAGTGATGGAGGATATGTATATTTTTGATCACCCTAAGTTTTTTGCAAATTGGACTTTTATAGAACAGCTAGAGAAAGATCTAATAGATAAAGAAGCTATTGCAATTGGCATTGGTGCAGGCGTTATAAATGATCTTATAAAATTAGCATCTGAACATTTGGGACGTCAGTATATGATAGTTGCAACTGCTGCTTCTATGGATGGATATACTGCCTATGGGGCTTCTATAACTTATGAGGGTAATAAGCAGAATTTTGATTGTAAGGCTCCTCTAGGTGTTGTTTTTGATCCTGAAGTTGCAGTTAATTCTAGAGCAGGGCAATCTGCTTCAGGTTACGCAGATTTATTGGCTAAAGTTACTGCAGGTGCTGATTGGATTATAGCAGATGCCTTGGGTATTGATAAGATTGATATATTTGCTTTTAATTTAGTACAGAAAAGGTTAAAAGACTCTTTATCAGAGCCTGAAAAGGTGGCTAAGGCAGATGTAGATGCTATACAGAGATTGGCAGAGGGCTTATTAATGAGTGGCTTTGCAATGCAGGCTTGTCATTCAAGCCGTCCATCATCAGGTTTAGAACATCTTTTCAGTCATTATTGGGATATGGAAGGTTTAACCCATAACGGAAAGCATATATCTCATGGCTTTATGGTTGGGATAGGTACTTTAGTATCTACTGCCTGTTTGGAGTTTATCCTATCTTATGATATGAAATCAATTGACCCTGACGCTCTTTCCAAGAAGTGGCAAACTTGTGATGAACAAATCGCACATATTAATAGGATTTTTCACGATATGCCAGCACATTTGAAAAGAGCATTAGAAGAATCAAAGAAAAAGTACCCAAGCCCAGAGCAGATTAGGAGGGAATTAACTCGATTAGTGAATTCGTGGGATAAATTAAAGTTAAAATTGGAAAAACAGATTTTTTCATATGAAGAAGTCTATGAAAAACTATCTTTAGTTGGAGCAAAGACCAAACCTGAGGATATAGGGGTAAGTAGGGAAAAGTTAAAAAACACACTTTTGGCAATGCCTTTTATGAGAGATAGATATACAAATATTGATCTTATTTATCGGGCTGGTCTGATGGATAATTTAATAGAACATCTTTTTGGGAAAAATGGTATATGGGAGATTTAGTTATGTCAAAACCATTAATATATCAAATATTGCCTCGTTTATGGGCTAATAAACAATCTGGATTACAGACTAATGGAAGCTTGTCAGATAATGGTTGTGGCAAGTTCTCTGATATTGACACTGAGTTTTTTAGTTATCTAAAGGAACTTGGTGTTTCTCATATCTGGTACACAGGTATAATCAGGCATGCAATCTTAAATATTGGGGCAGAAGACAGGGATCCAAATATTGAATGGATAAAAGGTAGGGCAGGCTCTCCATATGCTATTTCTGATTATTATGATGTTAATCCTTATTTAGCTGATAATGAGGATAGAAGAATGGAAGAGTTTGAGGCTTTGGTGGATAGAACTCATAAGGCAGGTATGAAAGTTATTATAGACTTTGTACCTAATCATGTTGCTAGAAATTATGGAGAATTTGCTGTTGGTAATATAGTTGCAGGAAAGGATAGTTTAGGGCATTGGATTTTAGGAGCAGAAGATGATAAAAATCAGCATTGGAGAGAAGAAAATGACTTTTTCTATTATCCTAATGAGTCTTTTGTTATACCAAGAGAGGCTTTGTCTAGACTGGGACATGATGAGCAGATCTACTTAGAATATCCTGCAAAGGCTTCAGGCAATAATTATACGTCTCGTCCTAGTATAAATGATTGGTATGATACTATAAAAATTAATTACTGCGATACTCATAGTCCTACATGGGATAAGATGCTTGATATATTAAAGTTTTGGGCAAAAAAAGGTGTTGATGCCTTTCGTTGTGATATGGTTGAACTTGTTCCTAAAGCTTTCTTTCAGTGGGCTATTCAAGAGATTAAAAAGGATTTTCCTCATGTTATTTTTATTGCAGAGGTTTATTCAAAGCCAAGTTACAATGAATATGTAAATGTGGTTGGTTTTGATTATCTTTACGATAAGTCTGGCTTATATGATTCTCTTAAATCTATCGTATTAAGGAATATAAGCAATCCTAGTTCAGAAGTAGAACAATGGCAATCTACAAAACTTATTACATGGAATTGGCAACAATTATCTGGTATACAGGCTAATATGTTGAATTTTCTGGAAAATCATGATGAACAAAGATTTGCTTCAGACTTCTTTGCAAAAGACGCATCAAGAGTTTTTCCTTCGCTTGTAATATCATTACTTTTTAATACTGCTGCCTTTATGTTGTATTTTGGGCAGGAAGTAGGAGAAAAAGGTATGGAGGCAGAGGGTTTGAGTGGTGTTGATGGTAGAACATCTATATTTGATTGGTGGAGTCCTAGCTCTATTAATGCCCTGTATCGTTATATTCATGGAGATAAACTAGCTCTAACAAGTGAGCAGATGCAAATTTTGTCAGGATACAAACAATTACTACAATATGCCTGTCTTCCTGCTTTTTCTAATGGTAAGGTGTATGATTTATGTTATTGTAATTTTGATAGTTGGGGCTTTGATAGTAATAGACATTTCGCTTTTATACGAGCTTCTGAAGATGAAGTTTACTTAGTTGTAGTTAATTTTTCTGAAAAAAATGCAAATATTTCATTGACTATACCTCAAGATTGCATAGATTTTGTAGGATACGAGCTTAATAGAAATATTGATATATTAGTTTCGGCTAATTATTATTCTATTCAAAAGTTAATATAGTGTTATAAGTTTGTATAATTAAGATATGAAATATGTAAAGTTGTTCAGTATAATGTCATTATTTATGGTGACATTATTTTTTTCTTGTATAAAAGATGAGATTAAGTCATTAGAAGCCAATATAAGTCTATCTTCGAGTACAGACAAGATATTATCAAACTCTACTGATAAGGCAGTATTGTCTGTTATGCAGGGAGATAATGATGTGAGTAAGGCTAGTACTTTCTATTATAAGGAAGCAAATTCTGAAAAAGAGTATTTATTAACTGTTCCAGAGTTCAGAACCAATAAAGCAGGGGAGTATATACTTTATGCAAAGAAAGGAGAGCTTAAGAGTAATGAGTTGCGATTGCGTGCAAGGGCATTAAATCTAGTATTAAGTGCTTCAAAATCATCTATTAATTCAGATGATAAAGATGTATCTCTTTTAAGCTTGCGTGTAGATGACAGAGAAGAAAGTACAGATGTTCGTTATTATTATAAGCATAGCTCAGCGTCTTCTTATACAGAGCTGTCAAGTAATGAGTTTAAGACATCCATATCAGGCGAGTATGAGCTATATGCAGAGAAATCAGGCTTTATCTCTAATCATATACGCATAGTAGCCAACGAATTAGAGAAAGTGCAGCCAGTGGATAATATTGTTAGATTATCTATAAGACCTTCTTTACAAGTAGATAAGCCAAAAGCGGGAGAGTTATATGCTTATGCTGGTACCGAAATTCAATTTGTTGTAAGATATAATGGACAAGATATAACATCTCAATCTACAATTTATAAAATTGATAATGGCTTTTTTGGTAATCATGAGGAGAGCAAGACTATAACTGTATCAAAATCAAGCCAAAGTTATTACGCAATATACAACGGAAAGCAGTCTGAAACGATAAAGATAGTACCACAGACACGAAATGAATATGATGAAAATATGACGATTTTAAATGGTACCTTGTTTGTGCGTAATGTTACAAAGACAAGTGGCTGGTATGATTTGAATAAGAAGGGTAATGCCACAGGTATTGATGGCTCTATGTGTTGGGCATGTGCATCATCAAATATGATTCAATGGTGGTTAGATGATTATAAGAAGAAAGGTCATGAAATACCTGTAAGCTTGCCTCAAGGTCCAGGAGAGATATATTCTTTGAAAATTTTTGATATATTCTTTAAGGAGTGGGTCTTATATATGCACGTAGCTCTTCAAGGAGTAAAGTGGTTTATGGAAGGAGGTGGTATGAATAGGGGATACCCTGATGGGGCAAAGCCTGAAAGAAATGGTGTAGTATATGAGGGTGGATACTTGAAAAAGGCATTTCCTGATGGAAGATTAGATAAATTCTTAGCAGGTGGTGCATACATCTTTCCTTATGGTGCATATTTTGGTTGGGAACATCCTTCTGATTATTCAGAGCCAG
>JARIAS010000040.1 GCA_029257745.1 Candidatus Cryptobacteroides sp.
CTTATGAAAGTTTTTTTTAAAAACTTTGTGATCGTTTTATTATACTTATGTGTCATTTGATCGATTATTAACAAATTAAAATAATTAACATATGAAAAGATTAATCTTATTAATCTCCTTTTTACTGACTACGCTATTTGTTGTACAGAGTTGTGGCGTATCTAGAACAGTAGATGATCGAGAAAATCAATTGGTTCAATGGCAAGAGTCTACAATTTATAGTAGATTAGAGTTATTATGTGCTGAGAACTATAAAAGTTTTTTTGGTAGTAGGACCTATAAGGAGAATTCTATTTCTATATCTATGATAGAGTTAATAGCAACAAATCCTAATACATATAGGGTACAGGGCTTTCATACTTATTATGGCTTTTTAGGGGCTGTCTATGAGGATGCACCTTTTCAGGCAATAATTACTTTCTTAGATGAAAGAGGTAAGAGAATGCATTTTAAATTTTATAAGCATTCTAGCCCTGATTTGTTACATCCTAAGTCTTATTGGGAAAAAGGTGAAAAAACTATGACTTTTTATGAATATTAGACATAGTTTATATAAATAAAGTCTGGGAGTAATTAAGCTCTCAGACTTTTAGATTTATGTTATTACTTGATTATTTATATTTTAAAGAATAGCTAGGCAATGGAACAAATTCTTCTTCATCGCCTATCACTTTAGGAAAGGCAGTAGTATTTTGATTGTACCAATCAAGTTTGGCCTTTTCAATCTTTTCCTTACTGGAACTAACAAAATTCCAATGAATGAATCTTTCTTCAGGAAAGGCTTCTCCTCCAAATAGGTAGACTCTAGAGCCTTCTTTTATTGTAAATATAAAATTATTGTCATTAGCAATTACAAAGTGTTTGCTATCAATGTCTTGTCCTTCTGCCTTAATACTGCCATCAAGTACATATATAGCAAATTCTCCAAATAGCTGATTACTTAAATCTACAACGCTATCCTTTTGTGCATATAGTTCTACAAAATAGAGGGGACTATGCACATTGACAGGAGAGTTTTTGTTAAAAGCCTTTCCTGCGATAAGTTTGTAATCAACATTATTTTCAGTCCAGCTAGGTATATCCGCCTTATCAACATGTTGAAAATCAGGCTCCATATCTTCCTTTTCTTTAGGCAGGGCTACCCAAAGTTGAAGGCCGTGTATTCGTTTGATCTTGTCTCTAAGGGATATTGGTGTTCTTTCGGAATGTACAACTCCCCTGCCTGCCGTCATCCAATTTACTTCACCGGCTTTAATGTCCAAGGACATGCCCATGCTGTCTCTATGATGTATAGTGCCTTCAACGAGATAGGTTAATGTAGAAAGACCTATATGAGGATGAGGTAGAACTGCCATATTGTCACCTGCCATAAATTCTTTAGGTCCCATATGGTCTATAAAAACAAAGGGACCAACATGTCTCTTTTCTTTAACAGGAAGAACCCTTCCAACTATAAAGTTGCCAATGTCTGCAGCTTTTTCTCCTATGATATAGTCTATCTTTGACATAACTTATAGTTTGTTATAAAATATAAAATCTTCAGCAACAATCTCTTTCCATTCAGGATGTCTTTTTATAAAGGCAAAAACATATGAGCAATAAGGTAATACTTTCTGCCCATGTTCTTTTAAATAAGTGAGTGTCTTTTCTACAAGAGCCATTCCTGCCCCTGTGCCTTGTATCTCTGGTTCAAGTTCTGTGTGAGTAAGGGCAATACCATTGTCTCTTACTTCGTAGTCAATGAAGCCTAGATGATTGTTATATTGCATTTCAAATCTCATCTTATCTTCATTCTTGACTAATTTAAGATTTTCAAATTCTGCTTTCATATACTTTAATTGTTTTTTATAACTTATAGATGAAAAATTTATGCCAAAATAATTTATGTCAGTCAGACTAATGTATTTATATGTAAGATTAATAAAATTTTAACTTATTAATTATTAACTTTGTTAGCTGTGAATTTAAAATTGATTAATTAAATATTACGATATGAGATTTTTTGCGATAGACTGGCATGTTAATCCTATTTTACTTGAATTAGGTTTTATTCAAATTCGTTGGTACTCCCTACTTTTTGTCTCTGGTTTTATACTTGGTTGGTATATATTTAGGTATTTTTTCAAGAGAGAGGGAGTAAAGCTTGAACTTTTGGATCCATTACTATATACATTGCTACTCGCAACTATTATAGGAGCAAGATTGGGACATTGTATTTTTTATCAACCTGAATATTATTTTGGTTCTGTGCAAGGATTTTTGGAGATATTTATGCCGTGGAAAGGAGGTTTGGCTAGTCATGGAGGTACGATTGCCTTATTAGTAGCAATATGGATTTTTAGTAGAAAATATGGCAAATCTAATGGCTTTGATTATGTATGGCTTTTAGATCATCTAGCAGTTGCAGTTGCTTTTGCCGCTACATTTATACGTTTAGGCAATCTGTTTAATTCGGAAATATATGGTAATGTTACACAGTTGCCTTGGGGTGTTATTTATTCTTTAAGAGGTGAAACTTTACCAAAGCACCCCACTCAGATATATGAGGCTTTAAGCTATCTCATCTTAGGATTAAGCCTGTTCTCATTGTATAGATTTAGACTGGAAAAGCTGTATAGGGGTACTTTAGTTGGCATATTTCTTATAGTCTGCTTTGGTATGAGATTTGTAATCGAGTTTGTTAAAGAGCCTCAAGTCGGTTTTGAGGAAAATATGTTCTTAAATATGGGACAATTATTGAGTATCCCATTTGTGTGCATAGGTGCATTTTTCTTGTATTATGCTTATAGTCAGCGTATAAGTGCAAGGGCAAAATCTCTTTAATATTTTGTTTTAGATGAATAATATAGAAGTAATTTTTTTTGATATAGATGGCACATTAGTCCCTTTTGGTCAGCAGAAGATGAATGACATAACAATTGATGCCTTGCAACAGTTGAGGAATAAGGGCATAAAATTGTTTATAGCAAGTGGTAGATCAAAGCCTCTTATGACCAATCTTAGGGATTATCCCTTTGATGGCTATGTGTCTATGAATGGCTCATTGGTAATCTGTGGCAATGAGGTCTTGTTAAGCTCTCCAATACATGAAGAAGATATTGCAAAAATTGCAAGAATATCTAAAGATAATAACATTGCCTGTGTAAACTTTTTAGCTGATGGCTTTGGCATGAATATGGAAAATGACATAAGTAGGAGGGTAAATGCTTTATTGAGTATAGGTGATTTTCCAATAGTTGATTTAGAAGAATTATCTAAGAAAGAGCCTGTCTATCAATGTACTATATATGTAGATGATGACAAGGCCAGAGATTTGTACTATCCTTATTTTACAAATATATCTTGGCATAGATGGCATGATGATATGATGGATGCCATACCTTCAAATTCATCTAAAGCAGTAGGAGTTGATTTGATATTAAAACATTTAGGTGTTGACCGTTCAAGAAGTCTTTCTTTTGGAGATGGCGGTAACGATGTTGAGATGTTACAGAGTACAGGGATTAGTGTTGCTATGGGAAATGCGAGAGATGAGGTTAAGCAACATGCTACTTTTATAGCTGATAGAGCTGATGATGATGGTGTTGTGAAGATGTTAAGGCAGTTAGATTTAATTAAATAAATATAGATATATGAGAAAAGTACTTTTGTTTCTTTTGTTTTTGTCATCATTTGTGATAGTGGAGGCAAAGATAAAGAAAGATACTTTATTGAGTGCAGATACTGCCTCTTCTAATAAACTAGTACTAAGTTTGGAAGAGGCAATAAAGATAGCTTTGACTGAGAATACAAGTATAAAAATAGCTGATTATGAGGTTAAAAAGCAGTCTAATGTAAAGAAGCAATTTTATGCAGAATTAATGCCTAATATAAACTCATCACTATCTTATCAGAGGGTATTAAAAAAGCAGATAATGTATTTGGATTTTAATCCTGCTTCTTTTTCACCTTCATCGCAGAAAGAGTCTGCACCTGCACCAAGACCTAAGAATAATAATGGTATAGAAATAGGACGATTTAATAGCTTTAATGCGGCTGTTACAGCAACGATGCCACTGTTTAATGCTGCTTTATTTGAAGGCTTGAAAATTAATAGAGAAAGCTTGCTTTTGGCACTAGAAAAGTCTAGAGAGTCAAAATTAAATATGCTTGAGCAGTTAAAAAATGCTTATTATCAGGTCTTATTTGCAAAGGAAGCATCTAAGGTTTTTCATGCTGAATATGATAATGCTCTTAATAATTACTTATTAACTAAACAAAAAGCGGATAAGGGTCTAAGTACAAGACTTGATCTCCTAAGAGCAAAAACTACAGTTGCTAATATTTTTTCGCAATTGTATAAAGCAGATAACTCTGTTGTTTTAGCATTATGGCAACTGAAGGCTCTTATTGGTATAGATATGAGTACAGATATAGACGTGAGTGGCAGTTTAGATGATTATAGGGCTGAATTGGATAAAGGTGTAGGGTCTGACTTTGATAATAACATATCATTTAATAGTCAGCTGAAACAGATGGAAATACAGATAAGGCAGATAGAATCCAAGCTGAAAATGGCAAAATTAGCATATTTGCCGAGTTTGGCAGCTAATATGAGCATGAGCATTGGGGCTATGTCTGATGATTTTATGTTTAGGGAATATAGGTGGACACCATATAATTTTATTGGTATAAGTCTTACGATACCTATTTTTTCAGGAGGAAAAAGGTATTATGATGTTAAAAATGCACAATTGGAAAAGACTCAAATGATTTTACAAAAGCAGGAGTTGGAAAGGAATCTGGATTTAGCATTACATCAGAGCCTTAGTAATATGCTTACAAGCATTTCTGCTTATAATTCGGCTTTAGAAGCGGTTGATTTTGCACAAAAAGCTTTGGATTTGGCAAAGTTGTCTTATGAGCAGGGCTTGAGCACTTTAACGGATTTAGATAATACTCAGTTACAACTTACTCAGGCACAATTATCTGAGAAGCAGGCTATCTATGATTATATTGTGGCTAAGTCAAGTATGGAAAAGATTTTAGGCAGGGATTTTGAAAATTAAGAAAATATAGTGTAATATGAAGAAGATATATCAGTTTGTATGCTTAAGTTTATTTTTAGCACTTGTATCTTGTGCAAATAATGAGTCTAATAATGATACAGACGCCAAAACGAATAAGTTGCAAGTATCTGTGCAAATAGCTCAAATGGAAGAGATAGATATTAGGCAGACTTATCCATCGGTTTTAGAGGCAAATGCTATTAATAATCTAGTTCCGCTAGTTGGTGAGAGAATAGATAAAATAAATGTCAATATCTCTGATTTTGTTAAGAAGGGGCAGGTACTTGTAGAAATGAATACACTTAAGTATGAGCAGGCAAGATTGAAAAATCTTCAGGAAAAAAAATCTTATGAGAGGTTGATGGCTCTTGAAAAAGAGGGTGCTGTTACTACTCAAGATATGGAGAATGCAGCTTTGGCTTATGAGGTTGATGAAAAAGTCTTACAAGAGTTAAAGAAAAATACATTCTTGTATGCTCCTATGGATGGTGTAATATCGGCTAAGAACTTTGATGAGGGAGATGTTTTTTCTGGATCTATGCCCTTGATTCGTATAGAACAGATTAATCCTTTAAAATTGCATATTAATGTGTCAGAAGCATATTATTCTCTTTTGTCAAAAAAGAATAATGTAAGTATCAGCCTAGATGCTTATGCAGGAAGAAAATTCGATGCTGAAATATCTAGGATATATCCTGTGGTTGATGCTAGTTCTCATACAGTTACAGTCGAGTTGAAAGTGCCGAATAAGGATTATCTTATAAGACCTGGTATGTATGCGAAAGTAGATGTCTTATTTGCAAAGAAGAAGAGCTTGGTAGTTCCTGATATAGCAATATTAAAACAGCAGGGTTCAGGAAGGTCATATGTCTATGTGTTAGATGCAAATTACAGGGCTATGATGCGTTTCGTTGATTTAGGTGGGCATCAAGGAGATAAGATTGAGATACTTTCAGGCTTAAAGGAGGGAGAAAAGATAGTGGTGGAAGGACAACACAGCTTAAAGGAAGGGGAGGAAGTTGAACTAATAAATAAGAACTAATGGCAATATATCATAAGGCAGTAAAAAGACCAATTACAACTATATTGTTTTTTGTAGCCTTAGTTGTTTTTGGTATATATTCTTTACTTAATACACCAATAGATTTGTATCCAGAGTTTAATCCTAACTCTGTAATGGTTTTTTCATCTTATAAAGGAGCTAGTGCAGAGGATGTGGAGACTAATCTTACGAAGGTGTTGGAGAACGCCCTATTTGGGGTAGAGAATTTAAAGAATATCTCTTCAGTATCTAAGGAAAACTCATCAATTATTACTCTTAGTTTTAATGAGGGTATAGATATGGAGGCTGCAACTAATAGTGTGAGAGATAAATTAGGTGTTATCAATTCTGCACTTCCTGAGGGTGCTACAAATCCTGTTATCTTTAAGTTTAGCACTAGTGATATCCCTATTATGATGCTATCTGCAACGGCAGATAAGAGTCTTCCTTCATTATACAAAATACTTGACAATCAGATATTAACGGCTTTGTCTAGTGTGAAAGGTGTTGGTACAGTTTCTATTAGCGGAGCACCTATGAGGGACATAAAGGTATATTGCGACCCATTGAAATTGCAGGCATATTCGCTTACTTTGAATGACGTATCAGCCCTTCTTGCTCAAGAAAATAACAATGTTCCTAGTGGTAGTATTGATGTAGGATCGCATAGTTATTCTTTCAGGGTAAAAACAGAGATAGAAGATGTATCAGATTTGAAAAATATGCTTTTGTCTGCAAAAGATGGAAAACTAGTGTATTTGAAAGATGTTGCGACCATTGTAGATGGCAGTCCTGAGAAATATCAAAGCGTCTATGTGAATGGTACAAGAGCAGCTGATATTGTGATACAGAAGCAGTCAGATGCTAATACTGTGGAAGTTATTAAGGGTGTTAAAGCTCAGCTTCAGAAAATCTCTGCAGATTTGCCTGAGGATATAGAACTTTATACAGTATGGGATGGTTCTGATCCTATTAAGAAGAGTATACAGTCCTTATTAAATACTATTATTATAACATTCATAGTAGTATTATTGGTTGTGTTGTTATTCTTGTCTAAGTTTAGAGCTACATTTATTATAGTATTATCAATACCTATCTCATTGTTTGCATCATTGATGTATCTTTATATGAGTAATAATAGTTTGAACATTATATCTATGGCCGCATTGTCTTTAGCCATAGGAATGGTAGTTGATGATGCGATAGTTGTTTTAGAGAATATAAGTAATCATATAGATAGAGGTGAAAAACCTATGGAGGCGGCAGTTAAAGGAACAAAAGAGGTCGGTATCTCTGTTATTGCTTCCACTCTTACTATGCTCTGTGTGTTTATGCCTCTAACCATGATTAAGGGTATAGCAGGGCTTTTGTTTTCTCAGTTAGGCTGGATAGTGAGCTTGATAATGACAGTTTCTACATTTGCGGCTTTAAGCCTTGTTCCAATGCTTTGTTCTCGTATGTTAAAGGCTAAAGATGAACTTGATAAAGCAAGTTTTCTTGAGAAGCTATTAAGTCCCTTTAATAGGGCATTTAATGTTCTGACAAGATTTTATGAAAGTTCTTTACGTTGGGCCTTATCTCATAAGAGGATTGTATTATTTTCTACTCTTGTATTGTTTGTATTAAGTCTGTTCGTATTAGGCCCTCGTTTGAAGACAGAGTTTTTCCCTAGCACAGATCAAGGAAGAATTAGGTTAAATGTTAATTTACCTGTGGGCAGTTCAGAGGAACTTCTTGCAAACTTTGCTCATGATTTTGATAATGCGATCAGAAAAGAAATTAAAGAAATAAGGGTGAGCGAGTTTAGTTATGGAGAGGTAGATGAGTCTAATATATATGATAATCTATTTTCATCATTATCCTCAGTTGTTAAGTTTGAGATAGTTTTACTGCCTTTAGCAGAGAGGGAGCGTTCTATAAATGATGTGGCAGCACAGATTAAAAGTATACTAAGTCGTTATCCTTTGATTGTTAAGTCTGATTTATCTACAAGGGAATCAGGTATGAGTAATAAAAGCGATGTATCTGTGGAACTGTATTCTCATAGTTTTGAAGAGGGCGATAAGCTTGCTAATAGCTTGAAAAATAAAATGTTAGATACTGATCTGTTCTCTGAGGTCTTAATTAGTAGAGATGAATATCAGTTGGAGTATAAGATGATTTTTGACAGGGAGAAACTGTCTATGAACGGTATTAGTATAGCAGCCGCCTCTCAGGCATTCAGTGCAGCTGTAAGAGGTATTCAGTCTACTGTGTATAGGACGCAGGGTGATGAGTATAAGGTGTGGGTACGTTATTCTCCTGAAGCTAGAAATACAATAGATAAGATAGAGAACTTAAGTCTTGTGAATTATATGGGTAAATATATTAAATTCAAAGACTTGGGAGAACTAAAACAGTTGAGTGTTCCTCCTAGTATTGAAAGAAAAGATAGGCGTAGGTTATTGACTATAAATGCAACTTTGGCTCCAAAGAAGGCTTTGAGTGATGCTGTTGCAAGTGTGAAAGATATTTTAAAGAACGAGTCTATCCCTCATGATATGAGTGTTAAGTTGTCTGGTCAGTTTGAAGATCAGCAGGAAGTCTTTAAAAATATGTTTATCTTATTGATATTGATTATCTTGTTGGTATACATAGTTATGGCATCTCAGTTTGAGTCTTTGAAAGATCCTTTTGTGATAATGCTTTCGCTTCCTTTTGCCATAGTAGGAGTATTATTGGGCTTGTATGTCACATCAAGTGCCTTTGGTATAATGGCCTTCTTAGGCTTACTGATTTTGCAAGGCATTGTTGTGAAAAATGGTATAGTTCTTATAGATTATGCCTTGCTTTTAAAGCAAGAGGGCTTGTCAATGTTTGATGCTATATTGAAGTCTGCAGTGGTAAGGTTTAGGCCTATTATGATGACAACTCTTACAACAGTTCTAGGTATGTTGCCTATTGCAATTGGTATAGGAGAGGGTTCTGAAGCATGGAAGTCTTTGGGTATCACAGTATGTTGGGGTTTAGGCTTTTCAAGTCTTATCACCTTGATTCTTATACCTGTTATATATCTTGTATTCAGTCCTTCCAAGGGGAAGCTACACAAGGCGTAATGATTGTAAAACTCGGAAATAAATTTTATATTTGTATAAACAATTTAAGTATTAACATAAAATTATAATAAAATGGAAATAAAATTAACATCAGAAAACTTTCAAGAAGTTTTAGATAGCAAGGAACCTGTATTAATTGATTTTTGGGCAACATGGTGTGGTCCTTGTCGTGCTTTAGCACCAACAGTAGAAGAAGTTGCAAAACAGTATGATGGAAAGGTTAAGGTTGCAAAGTGTGACGTAGATGAGAATGGTGAGATTGCTGCAAAATATGGTATTAGAAATATACCTACCTTAGTATATCTTAAAAATGGTGAGATTGTTGATAAATCAGTAGGTGCTGTTCCTAAGTCAGATATTGAAGAAAGACTTGAGAAGCTATTATAGCTTTTATCTTTAGTAATGAAAAAGCTAATACTATTATCTTTTTTAATAATTTTTATAACACCTCTTGTTGTAAAAGCACAATATACATCAAGAGGTGCTTTAGGTATTAGCACTGGATTTATATCATCTTCTAAGGAGATAAAGAATGTAAATACCACTTCAATTAATAGGTATAGCCTGGGACTTTCGTATAGATATTTTCTTACTGAAAATATTGCCCTTCAAGCATTTTTATTATATAATGTAAAGGGTGCTAGGCTGGATTTAGCTAAGAATTTGTCCTTAAAAGACTTGAGCGATAGTTTTGAGGAGAATTCATCTTATCTAGAATTACCACTTCAATTGCAGATTGGGCCTAATTTAGCTTTGATTAGACCTTATGTCTTAGTTGAGGCATATTTATCTTATCAATTAGGCAATAGTTGGCATTTTAATGGGGATAGGTATTTAAATGTCCGTTCAAATATTCCTGAAGTTCTGAACAATAAGAATAAGGATTATTATTATGGCTTCTCTGTTGGAGCAGGTTTGGATTTTATGAAGCTTCAATTGGCATTTAGATATTTTATGACAATGGGTCCTGTTTCGGGGGCTAAGTCAAAAAGCTATGAAGATATATTGTTAAATGCAGTTAGTAAGTTTAATCATAAAAGATACCATGGTATAAATTTTACTTTAACCTTATTTTTTAGCTAATGAAAGAAAGAAAACAATTAGTTATATTTTGTTCTTCTAGTTATGATATAGAAGAAAAGTATAATGAAGCCGCACGAGAAGTGGTTCGTGTGGCTTCATTACACGAATATTCCATTGTCTCAGGTGGGGCTATAAGGGGGACAATGGGTGTTATTTCAGAGGAGGCTCATAAGCTTTCTGTTTGGCATAAAGGTGTCTTGCCACGTTTTATGCAAGAGTATAAGTATGAACATTTGAATGACTTGGTGTGGACATCTACAATGGCAGAGCGAAAGGAGGCGATGAGGGAGGGAACAGAACTTGCCATAGCATTGCCCGGAGGAATAGGCACATTAGATGAGTTGATAGAGACTTATGTATTGGCAAAATTGGATAAGTATAAGGGAAAGATTATAGCCTTAAATACAGATGGTTTTTACGATAAATTGAAGCTTTTGTTAGATCATTATGTAGATACTTCTATGATGACAACAGAGGATAGGGCCTTGATTTTCTTCCCAAATACTATTGCAGAGTTAGAGGCTTTATTGGATTAAGATGGATTATAATTATATAAAAGAGACTCTTCTTGCTGAAGAATTATCTAGGGTAAAAGACATGATAGTTAATACCCTAGATACTGATATTGATTTATTGAATAAGACTAATCAATCAATATTGGATAGCCCCGGTAAGATGATAAGACCCGTTTTAGCTCTATTAGTTGCAAAGGCTTGTGGGGTGTTGAGTGATGATACCATACGATTTGCAGTTGCAGCTGAACTTATTCATAATGCAAGTTTGCTGCATGATGATGTGGCTGATAATAGTGCATCTAGAAGGGGAAAGCCTACTGTTATGGCATTGCTTGGTGGTAAGGCTTCAGTGTTATTAGGCGATTTCTGGTTAGTAAAGGCTGTTGATAAGCTTATAAATGCTGAAAGAAATAAGGTAGAGGTGCTTTCATTATTTTCACAGACCTTGCTTGATTTGGCTGAAGGAGAGATGTTGCAGTTAGAGAAAGCTCAAAAATGTGATACGCAGATAGAAGACTATTTTAGGATAATATATGATAAAACTGCGTCTCTATTTGTGTCTACTGCAGAGGCTGCAGCAATTTCTGTTGGAGCTAGTGCTGTCAAGATTGAGGCAGTTAAGGCATATGCAAAGCATATGGGTATAGCATTTCAAATTAAGGATGATATATTGGACTATGCAGGTGATAAATCTTTGGGCAAGCCTTTAGGACAGGATTTGCAAGAGGCAAAGATTACAATGCCTTTATTTGCCGCTTTTGAACAAGCAGGACAGTATAAGGAAAAAGAGTATAGAGATAAGCTTAGTCAGATATTGGATAAGCCTGAGTATCAGGCAGAAATTGTACAATTTGTCTTAGATAATAAAGGTATAGAATTAGCAGAGCAGGCCCTAAATAGAGAACTTGATAAAGCTAAAGCTTCTTTGTCTTTATTAGAAGATACAGAAGCTAAGGAAGCATTGCTGTTCTTAGTAGATTTTATGATTTCAAGGAATAAATAATGAATTTTAGTCAAATATATGGTAATGAAGATGTTAAGTCTGCTCTTATACATATGGTAAAGAGCGGGAAAGTTCCTCATGCTATGTTATTTGAAGATAAGGATGGAGGTCAGGCTTTTGCTTTAATTCAAGCTTTTGTACAGTATCTTAATTGTGAGAATAGGCATGGAGATGAGTCTTGTGGGAAGTGTGCAGGTTGTAGGCATATAGAACAATTTACTCATAGCGATATATCATATATTTATCCTATAACAACAAGTTCAAAGGTCTCAGGAAAAGCTTCTGATATTGTGTCAGATGACTTTTATTCACATTTTAAAGAACTTGTGATAGATAACTTTTATTTTTTGGAGAATACCTTGAGTACAGCTTTAGGTATAGAAAAAAAAGTTGCTATAATATCTGCAAATGAGTCTAGAAATATTATAAAGAAACTTACAATAGCACCCTTATCAAGTAAGTATAGGATATTTGTTATTCTTTATCCTGAAAAGATGAATCAATCAGCAGCAAATATCTTATTAAAAGAGTTGGAAGAGCCTAGGGAGAATATAATATTTATAATGCTTAGCCATAGTGTAGATGAGATATTGCCAACTATTCGTTCAAGATGCCTAGATTTGTTTGTAAGACCTAATAGCAATGAAGAGATATGTAGTACATTAGTGGAACAGTTCTCTAAGAAGCAAGAAGATATAAGTGGCTTATTGAATATTTTGAATGTAAGTATAGGAAAAGTTCTTGATAAGCTTTCAGAGAATGAGCTTGAGACATTGTTTTATACATATTTTTCAAAGATTATGTCAGCTATTATTTCTAGAAATTTTTTGGAAATATTAAATATTGCAGATAATCTATCACAGATGGACTCTAGGGAAAAACAAAGGTCTTTTTGTCTTTATCTATCAGAAAGAGTGAGAGATATATTGCTTATAAATAAGGGCTTGGGTAATTTGGTATCTTGTTCTAATGAGCAGCAAGAGTATTATAATAGTTTAGTACTTAAAATAAAGGAATCATTTTGTTCTAGGACTATGTTAAGTTTGGATAGGGCATCTATGCTATTGGAAAGAAATGTCAATCAGAGGATAGTCTTTTGCACATTACTTAGCAGGATGTTTTACAGTATATAAAGGATATGAATGAAAATGAAAATATAAGTTTTGATTGTAATAGAGGAGTCAAGTTAATGAGGGATATGTATGATGAATTAAATTGTACATATCAGGTAGGTTGTTGTAAATTAAAGGATTATGACTGGCTATCTTCTATGAAGCAGTCAGGATGTGATGATATATTTGAGATAAGATTTAAAAATACAAGAAAGGCTTTTTATAAAAATGCAACAGGACTATCACTTCAGGTAGGTGATATAGTGGTTGTGGAAGCAACTAGTGGCTATGATGTTGGTATTATAACACTTAGTGGAGCAACAGTAGCAAGGCAGAAGAAGTGTAAATGTCATAGTTCAAATGAGGACTATAAAAAGATATATAGAAAGGCAAAAGCCTATGATATAGAAAAATGGCAGGACTCTATATCTAGAGAGCATTCTGTAATGATACAATCTCGTAAGATAGCAGCTGAGTTAGGCTTGGAAATGAAGATAGGAGATGTAGAGTTTCAAGGAGATGGTACCAAGGCTATTTTTTATTATATAGCTGATACACGTGTGGATTTTAGACAGCTTATCAAACTTTTTGCCGAAGCATTTCGCATAAGAATTGAGATGAAACAGATAGGGGCAAGGCAGGAGGCTGGACTTATTGGTGGTATTGGAGTCTGTGGCAGAGAGTTATGTTGCTCTAATCATATCTCAAGTTTTAAGTCTATTACAACTTCAGCTGCACGTTGTCAGGACCTTTCATTAAATCCACAGAAACTGGCAGGTCAGTGTGGTAAGTTGAAATGTTGTTTAAATTATGAGGTTGCAAGTTATTTAGATGCTCAATCACGTATACCACGTATTAATGAACCATTAGAGCTGGAAGACGGTCAGGCATTCTTAATGAAGACTGATATTTTAAGAGGTATCCTCTATTTTTCATACGAAAAGACTTCATTAGCAAAGCTTTATCCTCTTACTATATCAGAGGTGAAAGATATTATGAGGTATAATAAGAGTGGGCGTAAAGCATGTAGTCTCAAGAATGAGAATGAAAATAAAGAAACGGAATTTGTAACAGCTGTTGGAGATGATAGTATTACTCGTTTTGATAAGAATAAGAAGACAAAACGGAGAAATAGAGTAAATAATCCGAATAAAAATACAAGACAGTTTAAATCTAAGGAAGATGCTTAAGCATTTATGCTATATAGTAATATTATCTTTATCTATATATTCTTGCAAACAGCCTATGTTTGAGGAGTATTATGTTGATAGTAAGCAAATTGATAGTAATGGAGTATATCATTTTAGCTTAGATTTATCAGATACAACGCTATTATATGATATGTCTTTTTACCTAAGTTTGCATTGCAGTAATAAGGATTTTGAGCACTTTAATGGATTAGGACTTTCTATTACATGGCGTTCGCCTTTAGATAGTATTTATAGAGAGAAAGTCTTTGTAACTAAAAATATGCAGATAGCATCAAATTCTTTTACAAAAAATCTTGAAACAGATTATAGATTAGGTATGAGGCCTATTCATAGAGGTGTGTGGCATATGGGTATTAGGCCAATAGCTACTAATTATTATAAAATAAATGGCATAGGAATAAGATTAACTAAAAGGAAATATGGGACATCGTAAGTTAAAAAAGTTTAAGGAAAATGAGTCATTTAGATGTTTGTTACAGCCTGATACTAATGACTTGATAGAAAGGCATGAAGACGCTGGAATTACTATTAAGCCACATTCTATAAAGGGTAGATGGAATAAGCAAGTTTTTGATAAAGAGCGTCCCATTATTTTAGAACTTGGTTGTGGTAGGGGAGAATATACTATTGATTTGGCTCAGCGTAATCCAAATTTTAATTATATAGGTGTCGATATAAAGGGGGCAAGACTATGGCAGGGGGCAAAATATGCAACAGAGCATTCATTAGGAAATGTAGCATTTTTACGTACACGTATAGAATTTATTGAAGCCTTTTTTGCAAAAGATGAAATTGCTCAAATCTGGCTTACATTTTCAGATCCCCAATTGAAGAATGAAAGAAAAAGACTTACAAGTCCTTTATTCCTAGAAAGATACAAATCTTTTCTTAAGTCTTACGGTATAATACATTTAAAGACAGATAGCCTATTTTTACATACTTATACAGCTGAATTAATTAGAGCCAATTCCCTAGACTTACTGGCTTCTACTGATAATTTGTATAATGAAAATAAGCTTGCTTTATATGAAAGTCCTATTGCAAGCCTTTGTGGAAGGGATAGTGTTGATGCACTTTTTGATGTACAAACCTATTATGAAAAGATGTTTTTAGAGCAAAATCTTAACATTACATATTTAGCTTTTAGACTTTCAAATAGAAAATTTGTCTCTCCTGATTGGGACGAGGATTATTGGAGGGATAAGGAAGGAAATAGGCGAACATTTAACCATAGACCCAATGAGGACTAGTAGTTAGAATAGTTTTTGCCCAGTTCTCTTTTAAGATCTTTTTCTTTGATACTATGACGTTTGTCATAGGCTTTTTTACCCTTAGCTAAGGCTATATTTAGTTTGGCAAAGCCATTCTCTGCTATAAACATTTTACTAGCAATAATGGTTAGACCTTTTTGTTTTACTGCATTAGCTAATTGGCGAAGTTCTTTTTTTGTAAGCAATAACTTTCTATCTCTGGTAGGTTCGTGTTGTCCCCAGCTTCCCCAAAAGTATTGTGCAATATTCATTCCCTTGATATATAGCTGATTGCGAGTATCAAAGTAGCAGAATGCGTCTACTAAAGATGCCTTACCTGCACGTATAGACTTAATCTCTGTACCCGATAATACAATGCCAGCTGTGAATGTCTCTATAAATTCGTAATCAAAACTGGCACGTTTATTATTTATAATTATTTTACTCTTAGCTCTACTCATAATATCTAAACTACTGCAAATATACCACTTATTTATTATTTATAGATTAGTATTTTCTTAATAAGTAAAATTTTGCATACTTAAATGTGTTTTTTACAATTAAAGTGTTGAAATTTTACTCTTTTATGATTAAATTTTTAGCTAGT
This sequence comes from Candidatus Cryptobacteroides sp., assembly GCA_029257745.1. Taxonomy (GTDB): domain Bacteria; phylum Bacteroidota; class Bacteroidia; order Bacteroidales; family UBA932; genus Cryptobacteroides. Next base: position 15,967 of record JARIAS010000040.1, read on the forward strand.
TCTTTAAAATAGGAATTTGACCATATATCCATAGCCTTTTCATCTCGTATAAATGCTTTTACATCTGCTTTTACCATATCTATATCGGTAGTACTTAATTTTGCATTTAATATATGTATAAACTCATCTTTGTTTATGTCCTTATTATTGAATTGTTTTATTCTGGCTTGTAAATGCTTGAAATTAAGTGGAATAGCATGTTTTATATACCATTCGAAATCATACCAATCCCTTCCCTTTACCCTGTTTTTCCATGATCTATATATAAGTGCGTGCATCTTTCCTGCAAATAGATCTTCCAATTTATAACAGTTAATCATAGTTGATAAAGGAAGTAACATTAATTTTTGTTCAGTCTCAAAATTAATGGGGGGATCTGTATCCAGTTCTATTTTTATGCGAATGCTTTTTTCGGTACTAAAACTTATATCGTATACATCTGTATTATCCTTTAGGAAGGCAGATTCAATCTTAGAAAAATGTTCTTTATTTTTTTTACTTATCTCAATATTGCGTCCAAGGAGTTTAAAAGCATCAATTATATGTGGAAAATAGTCTTCAAAATTAAAATCTGTAAGATCTTTTCTAAGCAGGGAGAAGTCCATATCTTCACTAAATCTGTTAAGACCGTGAAAAAGTCTAAGACATGTTCCGCCATAGAAAGCAGCTTTATCAAAGAAACCGCCATTAGCTAAACCCAGTAGTGTAATTTGCTGACTAATCTCATATATGGCGTTTTTCTTACTTTGGCTAGTGCTTAAATCATATTTAGATAGCATTTGGGCGTATATTTCTTTCATATTCAATTAATTTAATAAGAGTCTTGATAGAGTTTGATTTTTTACCGTTCTCGGCATATTTTGAAAGTATACTAATATCAAAATTATAAAAAGCATCCATGTCTAGCCTTAAGTAATTAGTTAAGTATTCTTTTGTTTCTTTTATATAACGTAAATTTATCCCCTTGTTTTCTGCTATGAGGTCACATAGAGCCTTTTCTGGGCTAGCAATGATAAAATTTATTCCATTTGAATTTTCTACACGTATGCCAATATGAAAGCATTCCTTAGAGATGTTAAAATACTCATATAAACCAAAGGGAGTAGAGAATCTTTTAGACCTTTTTAGAGTCATAGAACGATTAATATATACAGCTTCAGGTATTAATCCGTAATATCTTAGAGCTGTTTCCATTGAAATATATGAGGGTGTATATATGTGATTACCAATAAGTTCTGTTGATATTGTATATGGGCTATGTTTAGGATGTACAATATAAAGATTTCTCTTAATACGTATTATCTCCTTATTGTATACAAGTTGTCTCAGCTTCTGTTGCTTATCACTTAATTCTGGAAAAAGTGAATATATAGCATTAGCATTTACAGGTATATTCTTAAATATGTTAATTTTATTATTCATAGTGTAAATATAGTAAAATTTTGCATACTTAAATGTGTTTTTTACAATTAAAGTGTTGAAATTTTACTCTTTTAGCTAATCTTAGCAACTTTTGATTTAATTTTTATATTTTCGTAAAAATTAATTTCTGAATGAAGTCAAAAACTATAAATAATTCTTTTATAGCTGCAGCTCCAGTATTAGAAGATATAGATGTAGCTCAAATATTAGACCTCTATCAAAGAGGAGAACTTGATATAATTTGTATACTGGGTGCAACTGCAAGTGGAAAGACTCATTATGCAGTGCAATTTGCCAAAGAGATTAACCGTTTGCTGGGCAAAGAGTCGGCAGAGATAATTTCTGCTGATTCAAGACAGGTTTATAGGAATATGGATATAGGTTCGGGGAAAGATTTGGAAGAATATGAGGATATCCCTTATCATCTAATAGATATTCGAGATGCAGGCTATCGTTATAATATATATGAATATGAGCAGGATTTTAAGCAGGTATATAGTATGTTAAAATCTCAATCTAAGATAGCTATATTATGTGGAGGTTCAGGCTTATATATACGTGCTGCAATAGAATCTTATTTTGCAAAAGATAAGGGACTAAAAGCCTATTATATAGGGCTTTATCTTGATAGAGATGAGAGATTGAGGCGTATAGATACAAGGTTGAAATACAGACTTGAACATTCTATGATAGAGGAAGTTAGGTCTTTATTAGAGTCTGGGGTTTCAGAAGATAGTCTATTGCATTATGGACTTGAGTACAGGTATGTTACCGATTATATTATGGGAAGATTGACATATAGTCAGCTTTATGATACGCTTTCCATTGCAATACATCAATTCTCAAAAAGGCAACTTACATGGTTTAGGGGAATGGAAAGAGCTGGTATTAAAATACACTGGACTTCCCCTTAATGTTATAGTCTCATATTTTTGACAATAAATGTGAATGATTTATAAAAAGTATACCCTTTCGGATATATTTTAACTAAAGCAATTAGAAAATATACCTAAAAGGGTATAAATATGTATTACCTAATTTTAGAGTGAGGAAGGAATACTGTTAAGACAGATTGAAAACTTCTTTAATTTTACTTACAGAGTCTAGTAGCTCCCAAGCAAAGAATTGAACTTCTTCTTCTTTTTCCTGTCCATCAACTATTAATTTTACCTTTTCTTTATATGCTGTTCTACCCATATGTCCATAGCTTGCTGTTGCTTCATATATAGGCTTTTGTAAGGATAGTTTTTCTATAATTTTAGCTGGTCTTAGATCAAAAATCTTAGCTATTTGTTCTGCTATGTAGCTATCATTTAGTACTTTACCATCTTTGTCTTTAAGTGCTGAACCATAGCTGTCTACATATATACTTACAGGCTCTGCAACACCAATAGCATATGCAAGTTGTACTAATATCTGCTCAGCAACCCCAGCTGCTACAAGGTTTTTAGCAATATATCTAGCCATATAAGCTGCAGATCTATCTACTTTTGATGGGTCCTTACCTGAAAAAGCTCCACCTCCATGTGCACCCTTGCCACCATAAGTGTCTACAATAATCTTTCTACCTGTAAGTCCTGTGTCTCCATGAGGTCCACCAATAACAAATTTACCTGTAGGGTTTACGTGTAAAATATAGTCGTCTTTAAATAAAGATGCAGTTGTGTTATTTAAGCGACTTTTTACCATAGGAAGAAGTATATTGCGTACATCATCTTCAATCTCTTTACGCATTTGATTGTCTACTTCTTCTTGTCCATATTTTTTAACAGCATCTTCATAACTCATATTTCCTAAGACTTTAGCTACAAAATTGTCATGCTGTGTGGATATTACTATTGTATGTACTCTCAATGGTTTATGGCTGTTAGAGTCATATTCGATGGTAAATTGAGACTTTGAATCAGGTCTTAGGTAAGGCATCTTTTCAGGCATATTTTTCCTAATGTCTGCAAGACAGATAAGACTAATATGAGATAGGGCGAGAGCTAAAGGCATATAGTCCTCTGTATCTTTGCAAGCATAGCCAAACATCATACCCTGGTCTCCTGCTCCTTGAGCATCTTCTTCTTTTCTTACCACCCCTCTGTTAATATCGGGACTTTGTTCGTGTATAGCAGATAGTACTCCACATGATTGAGCATCAAACATATATTCTGCTTTGTTATATCCAATCTTGTTTATAACCTTTCTTACAGTGTTTTGAATATCAACATAGGCAGTACTGCTTACCTCTCCTCCTACTACAACTAAGCCCGTGCTGCAAAAGGTCTCACAAGCGACTTTTGCCTTGGGGTCTTGTCTTATAAATTCGTCTAATATTGCGTCAGATATTTGATCTGCTACCTTGTCTGGGTGTCCTTCAGATACTGATTCAGAAGTAAATAAATATGTCATAATCTTATATTTAAAAATAAAAAAAACTCCACGAATGCGGAGCTAAAGGCTATGTTCTAAAATTGATGATAGCGAACATAAGTTTTAGCATTTTTTAGAGTGGTTGCAAGCAATCAAATCTTTCCACATTCTTTCGACGCAAATTTACGTAAAAATAGATTAATGCCCAAAGTTTTTTATGGATATTTACTCTTATTGTCTTTTTTTCTATTTAATAATCCAATAATATGTATTATCTTTGACACTGTATTTATTATTACTTATTCTTAAAAATTTACAATTTATGAAGAATTCAATTAAGTGCATCTTGCTAGGCTTTCTATTGTTACTAGTAGGTAGTCTTTCTTATGCACAGGTTACTACTTCGTCGTTAGGTGGACAGGTTGTTGATCAAAATGGCGAGCCAGTAATTGGGGCAGCTATAATAGCTACCCATACAGCATCAGGATCTTCTTATGGTGCAGTAACAAACAACGATGGACGTTATACTATACAAGGTATGCGTGCAGGTGGTCCTTATAAGGTAGAAATTTCAGGTATAGGTTACCAGACTACCATATTTACAGACATTAAACTCAACTTAGGTGAGTTATATAGTCTTAATGCTAAGATAAAAGAAGCTTCAGAAGCTTTGAGTGAATCTGTGGTAGTTGCAAGTCCCGCTTCTAAATTTGTTGCAGAAAAGACAGGGGCAAGTACAAATATATCATCATCTCAATTGCAAAGTATTCCTACTGTGAGCAGAAGTATTACAGACATTGCAAAACTATCTCCTTATGGTGGTAATGGAATGAGCTTTGCAGGAGCAGATGGACGTTCAACAAACTTTACTGTTGATGGTGCTAACTTTAATAATAACTTTGGTTTAAGCTCATCTCTTCCAGGTGGAGGTAGCCCTATCTCTTTGGATGCTATTGAGGAAATGCAGGTTGTAGTTTCTCCATTTGATGTACGTCAGACTAACTTTATTGGTGGTGGTGTAAATGCCATTACAAAGTCTGGTACAAATACATTTAAAGCCTCTGCTTACATGTATCATAGAAATGAGAATATGAGAGGTAATAGGATTAATGGAAGAGAGTTAACAGCTCGTAGTCCTGAGTCTACTTCTACTTTAGGTTTTACAGCTGGAGGTCCTATTATTAAAAATAAGTTATTCTTCTTTGTGAATTATGAACGTGTTAATACTGAGAAACTTGTAAATCGTTGGAGGGCTTCAAAAGATGGCGTTGCAAATAAAGATACATATACATCTCGTGCAACTATAAGTGATTTGCAAAAAGTATCTGATTATTTGCAAAAAGAGTATGGTTATGATGCAGGGTCATTTACAGATTATAATATGAGGGATGCTAATGTGAAGATGTTGGCTCGTATTGATTGGAATATCAATATGAATCACCATTTGGCTATTCGTTACAACTATACAGCTGATAGGGACTGGAATAATGTAAATGGAACAAGTGTTATGGGAAAGAGAAAACAGCAGAGTAGAACATCTGATTATGCTATGACTTTTTCTAATAGCCTTTATGCAAAAGATAGCAATGTATCTTCATTTTCATTAGATTTGAATAGCCGTTTCTCTAACAACATATCAAATCAATTATTGCTTACTTATACTGATATAAAAGATAAAAGGTATTCTCCCTCAAAACCATTCCCTTTTGTTGATATCTTAAAGGATGGTGAGAATTATATGGCATTTGGTTATGAGTTATTTACATGGAATAATGCAGTAAATAATAATATCTTTACAATAAAAGATGATTTGACATATTACACCGATGCTCATAAGATTACAGCTGGCTTGTCGTATGAGTATCAGAGGGCGGATAATTCTTTTATGACTGGTGGTACTGGTTATTATAGATATAATAGTTTAGATGATTTTATTAATAAAAAAGCTCCTGAAACAGTTGGTCTAACATATGGATTTGGTGGTAATGATAAACCCGCAGCATCTGTTGCTTATAGTAATATAGGTTTATATGTTCAGGATGAATGGAATATTAATAGAAACTTTAAGTTAACTGCTGGATTAAGATTTGATACTATATTATTTAGAAATAAAGACTTACAAAGGAATAAGGCTATTTATGATATAGATTATAATGGTACTCATATAGATACAGGTAAATGGCCTAATACAAGTCTTCAATTTTCTCCTAGACTAGGCTTTGTTTGGGATGTTTTAGGTGATAAGAGCTTGAAGATACGTGGTGGTACAGGTCTTTTTGCAGGTCGTCTTCCATTAGTGTTTATGACAAATATGCCAACAAATGCAGGATTTTTACAAAATTATGCAGCTAATTCTACTCCTGAATTCACTTCTAACTTCGAAGGTAAATTTATAAAAGATGCTAAGTCTTTGCTTGATGAATTTAACAAGATTGATCCTAAAAGGTATCCTAAGGAGTTTGACAAAGATAAGGGCGTAGTACCTTACGAACTTAATGGTATTGATCCTAATTTTAAGATGCCTCAAATATGGAAGAGTTCATTGGCTGTAGATTATCAGTTGCCAACTTCTTTCCCAATGTCATTGTCAGCTGAGTTTATTCTTAATAAGAATGTTAATGCGGCCTTTATGCAAAATTTAAAATATTCATCTGAAAATAATGAGAAATGGAACAAACTTAAGAATGGTGGAGATAATAGACACGTATATCCTAAAGAATTAGTAAAAGATAGAAAAAGGCCAAATGCCTATGTTCTGACTAATACATCAAAAGGATATGGCTATACTGCAAATATAACTCTTAATGCAGAGCCTGTAAAATCTCTTAATGTTATGGCTTCATACACATACACAGTATCAAAGGAACTTACAGGTATGCCAGGAAATAGAGCTTCATCGGTATTTACAAACTTACCATCAATAGAAGGTCCAAGTTTTGCTATTTTGCAAAATTCTCAATATGTTAATCCTCATAGACTAATAGCTTCAATATCTTATAGTGATAAATCAAATAACCACTTTAGCTTATTTTACCAAGGAATAGTATATAGAGGTAGTGTATATATGTATGATGGCGATATAAATGGAGATGGTAATTATGCAGACTTAATGTATATTCCAAAATCAGTTGATGAAATAAAATTTGCAACTGAGGATGACAAAAAGCGTTATCAAGAGTATGCAAAAAATGATCAGTATTTAAATAGTCATAGAGGACAATATGCTGAGGCTTATTCAGCATACGCTCCAATGGTACATACCTTCGATTTTCGTTATGCACATGATTTTAAGTTTAAAGTAAGAAAATCAAGTAATATATTGAGATTAAGTCTTGACTTTCTTAATGTAGGCAATTTTATTAATTCTTCTTGGGGTGTAAGATATTCACCAGCGAATAATGGTGCAAAGAGTGATGCATATGGAGCATATAGAATATTAAAAGTCAAGGAAGTGAAAGATAATGTACCAGTGTTTACTACAAATGTTAAAAGTACTAATGTATGGGATAAACTTTATAGCCCAGGCCAAGCATGGTATGTACAATTTGGTATAAAGTATATGTTTAACTAAATCAAATTATTAGATGTATAAGACTCTGGTAATTATTTGATGGAGTTAATATG
>JARIAS010000024.1 GCA_029257745.1 Candidatus Cryptobacteroides sp.
GGGGTCTTCTTTAAAAGGGAAAGCTATGTTTGTGTGTAGTTCCAGAGATATAGCTTATTATTTTTATAAGCAAATTATAGCATTAAAACCTGAGTGGAATGAGCCTAAAGTAGCAGAAGATGGAGACGAATTAACAGATAAAGATAAAAGGGAAATTAAACCAATGGAACGAGTGAAAATGATAATGACTCGTAGTAAAGATGACCCTAAAGAGATGTATGATTTATTAGGTACTAAAGAATATCAAAAAGAATTAGACCGACAATTTAAAAATTATAAATCAAATTTTAAAATCGCCATAGTAGTGGATATGTGGCTTACAGGTTTTGATGTTCCCTCTTTGGATACCATTTATATTTATAAACATATTCAACAGCACAACCTTATTCAAGCTATATCACGTGTAAATCGTAAGTTTGAAGGAAAAGATAAAGGTTTGGTAGTCGATTATATAGGGATTAAAAAGCAAATGAATTTAGCTCTTAAAATGTATTCAAATGGAGATAAAGAAAACTTTGAGGACATAGAAGAATCGTTAATTGTCGTTAGAAATCATTTGGATTTATTGGCTAATATTTTTCATAAATTTGATAGTTCTAAATATTTTTATGGTACACCATTGCAACAACTTAATACATTGAATTTAGCATCAGAATTTATTCAAAAGAATAAAGAAACAGAAGTAAGGTTTTTTGGTTTGGTAAAACGATTAAAGGCAGCGTATGATATTTGTGCAGGTAGTGAACAATTGACTCAAGAAGAAAGAGATTATACTCATTTTTATTTAGCTATTCGTTCCATTTTGTTTAAACTAACCAAAGGCGATGCACCTGACACGGCACAGATGAATGCCAAGGTAAAAGAAATGATGAAAAATGCTTTGGAGAGTTATGATGTAGAAGAAATATTTAAAATGGGAGAAGAAGAATCAAATGAACAAGATTTATTTGATAAAAAATATTTGGATAAAATCGAACAGATAAAGTTACCGAATACTAAAATAAAACTTCTACAAAAATTACTGAAACAAGTCATTGGAAAAATGAGAAAGGTAAACAAAGTAAAAGGTGTGGATTTTACAAAAAAAATGGAAAATTTAGTGACCTTATACAATACCAGAGATGAGAATGATGTGTTTAGAAGTGAGGTATATGAAGATATGGTTACACAATTAACAGATTTGATAATGGAGGTTTATAAGGAGTATAAATCAGGAGATGAATTAGGAATTGATTTTGAAGAAAAAGCCTTTTATGATATTTTAAAAGCATTGTGTATAAAATATGATTTCACCTACCCAGAAGATAAACTTATTGCCCTATCAAAAGAAGTCAAAAAGATTGTAGAGAATCAAATGGAATTCCCAGATTGGAATAAGCGAGAGGATATAAAATCAGCTTTAAAAGTTAGTTTGATATTGCTTTTAGATGAATTTGCTTATCCACCAGTAGAAAGAGATGAGGTCTATCAAGAAATCTTTGAACAAGCAGAGAATTTTAAAAAGAATCAATAGTAAATTAGTTTCTCATAATAAATATGGAACCGTTTCAATTTTGAGGTGTTTTTTTGTATTTATTAATAATGCAGGTCAAGATTCTTGAATTTCTCTCTTGCTTTCATTATTTTAGAAAGTTTCCCGCCTTATCTTCTTCCTTCTTGGCTTTGGCTATTACTTTCTTGTCCTTCTCGTCATACATTGGGCTAGAATTCGGGTTGTTTTTGAAAAAGTTCTTGTTTTGTTCCTCCAAAGGACTCTGATATTACTCTTTTATGTCTGGAGTTGAGTTCGCTTGATGTAACAAATTTATTTCCAATATTTGGGCTGTCTACATTCTATTTTCCTCTGTTATATTCTTTTTAGATGGATTAGCTTTCTTGGTTATTCCTGTTATCATTTTGTCTAAGTTTTCCTCTTTAATGTTTTTCAAGAGTGGAAATTCATGTGGATTTTGTTCTATCAATTTAACATAATTATTTTTTATTACATGTAAGCTTTTTCTTATGTCTAAGCTATTTTATTATTTATCTTGATAATTTATATACTAACTTGTAATGAAAGGATATACTTTTGCATTGCAAAAACAAAATAAAAACATTACAAAATAGGTGATGTCATTCTTTATTTTTTTTCATTGTGAATAAATTTTAATTTTTGGTGAAAAATTAATTTATAAAGCTTTGTAGATAAGTTATATATGTAGATTTAAGTTGAGAAAGCGATAAGATTAAAGATGAATTTAAGGATTAAAATTACACCATATTTGTGCCATGAAAACTTAACAAATACTGTTAATCAGTGTAGCTATATTTATAGTAGAAAAAAAGTCTTTTACTACTTTTAAATATGAAAAATAAGGACCATCTTCCAGATGCAGGTAGATTTTATTAACTTTGGCACATTCTTGACTACTTAAAGCTATATGATAATTAATTCTATCTTTTAGAGTCTATTATAAAAACATTGTGTTGTAGGTATAGTTGTTTAAGTTTTTTGTTGAAAAGATTAATTTACTTACATATGAATAAAAAAATATATTTTCTGATTCTTTTTTTTGCGTCTTTAACTTTTTGCCTTAAGGCTCAAAGGGCACAGACTCATTCCGGACGTTATACAGGGCAAGATGCATTCCCTTTAGAGACCTATATTGAGCTAGAAAACCCTACAAAACCTAATCTTGCAGAATGGCAAAAAATAGGTAATATTATATACTCGTGGGGAAAATCTAATGTTAGGTACAAAAAAGAAGAGCCTTTTAGTGGGAAAATTCAGAAAAAACTTAATTTAACGGCATGGAAGGGTGAAAAAGTAAATGCTCAATTAGTTATATCTACTAATGTTGATATATCTAAATTAAATTTTGAAGTCAGTGATTTGAGACATAGCAGGGGGAAGTATACAATTAATAAAGACAATATATCAAGAGCTTTTGTTCGTTATGTTATGACTGATGAGTTGAATAAAGGCGGTAGAGGTGCGTGTGGGGCAAGACCTGATTTAAGTAAGTATGATTCCTCTTTGGTCGCTGACCCAATAGACGATATAAGTCAATATCTTAAAGTTGATAAACATACAAGTCAAGCATTGTGGTTATCGGTGAAAGTGCCACAGGATGCTGTAAGTGGTAATTATAGGGCAGAGATTATAGTGAAAGATGGGCAGTCTTGTATTGGGCGATTGAAACTTAAACTTAAGGTTCTAGATCATGTTTTGCCAAGCCCGGAAGAGTGGACTTTTCATTTGGATTTATGGCAAAACCCTTTTGCAATAGCTCGTTATCATAAGCTTGAACTTTGGAGTGATGAGCATTTTCTTGCGATGAAACCATATATGGAAATGTATAAAAATGCAGGAGGAAAGGTTATTACCACATCTATTATGCACAAGCCTTGGAATGGGCAAACTTATGATCCATTTTTATCTATGGTAAAATGGATTAAGAAAAAAGATAGCACATGGGTCTTCGATTATACAATATTTGATAAATGGGTTCAATTTATGATGGACTTAGGGATAAAAAAGGAGATAAATTGTTATTCTATGGTCCCTTGGAAATTGTCATTTCAGTATTTTGATGAGCAGAGTAATAGCTATAAGGAGATAAAAACAAAGCCTTCCGAAAAAGCATATCAAGAAGTTTGGGGTGCAATGCTTAAGTCTTTTGCAAAACATCTAAAAGAGAAAAAGTGGTTCGAAATAACTAATATAGCTATGGATGAAAGGCCAAAAGAAGTAATGCTTCAGACTTTTAAGATTATAAAAAGAGCTGATCCTGATTTTAAGGTTTCATTAGCAGGCGCTTTACATCCTGAGTTATCTGATGAATTGCAAGATTATTGCGTAGCATTAAGGATGAAATATAGCGATGAACTTAAGGCTCTGAGAAAAAGTGAAGGAAAGGTTACAACATTTTATACCTCTTGTGAGGAGCCTTTTCCTAACACCTTTACATTCTCTTCACCTGCAGAAAGTGAGTGGTTGGCATGGTATGCTGCAAAAGAGGGCTTGGATGGCTATTTGCGTTGGGCTTATAATAGCTGGGTGATAGAGCCTTTATTGGATAGCCGCTTTTATACATGGGCGGCAGGCGATTGCTTCCTTGTGTATCCAGGTCCTCGTAGTTCTTTGCGTTTTGAGAATCTTGTAGCAGGTATTCAGGCTTATGAAAAGATAAGAATATTAAGAGATGAGTTTAAGAAACAAAATAATACAGAGGCATTAGATAAGATAAATAAGATTTTAGAACTATTTGATGAGCATAAGTTGGCATCAACTCCAGCTAGTGAATTTGTAGATAGGGCAAATAAAGAATTGAATAAGTTTTAATACATAATATTTATAAGTAGAAAATCTTATTTTATCTGTTGTAATTTGCAATTGAATATTTATACTTACTACCGTGCACAATTGTATAAATGCAGATTTTTTATTAGTTTTGTAAACTATTATTATGCTTTTTAGGCTTTTGCTATTTTGCATATGTAAATAAAGTTTTATATGGATATCGAAGAGAAAAATACTGAAGAAGTTAAAAAAGGTATTATTGAGCAGGTAAGTATAGATGAGGAAATGCGTAGTGCCTACATTGATTATTCAATGTCGGTAATAGTTTCCAGGGCTTTGCCTGATGCTAGAGATGGTCTTAAACCTGTACAACGTAGGGTCTTATATGGTATGGATCAACTTAACCTGTCTTATTCTGGACAAACAAAAAAGTCTGCTAGAATTGTCGGAGAGGTATTAGGTAAATTCCACCCACATGGAGATTCAAGTGTTTATGATGCAATGTCAAGGTTGGCTCAAAGTTGGAATCAAAGGTATCCATTAGTTTGGGGACAGGGTAACTTTGGTTCTATGGATGGTGACCCTGTTGCAGCTATGCGTTATACTGAAGCTAAACTGGCTAAGTTGTCATCAGATGTTCTAGGCGATTTGGATAAAAATACTGTCGATTTTCAAGCCAATTTTGATGAGACATTAGAAGAGCCTACTGTATTACCTACAAAGGCACCATTGTTATTGTTAAATGGAGCATCTGGTATCGCTGTGGGTATGGCTACAAATATGGCTCCACACAATCTAGGAGAATGTTGTGATGCAATATGTGCTTATATAGATAATACAGATATAAGCACTGACGAATTGATGGAGCATATTAAGGGACCTGATTTTCCTACCGGTGGAATTATTCAAGGTATACAAGGTATTAAAGATGCTTATGAGACAGGTAGGGGAAAGGTTATTGTTAGGGCTAAGACAGATATAGAGGTAGCAGATAACGGACGAGAGACTATCGTGGTGACAGAGGTGCCTTATATGGTGAATAAGAAGGAGATGATTGAGCGAATAGCTCAAATGGTGGAAGATAAGAAGATAGAAGGCATTACCTATATAAATGATGAAACTTCAAGGGAAGGTATACGTGTAGTAATTAGGGTTAAACAAGGTTCAAATTCTAATGTTGTGCTTAATACCTTATTTAAGTATACTTCATTACAATCAAGTTTTGCAATAAATAATGTTGCCTTAGTAAAGGGCAGACCAATGACAATGAGTCTTAAGGATATGATCTCATCCTTTGTTGATTTCAGACACGAAGTTATTATTCGTAGGACTCAGTTTGAATTGGACAAGGCACAGAAGAGAGCTCATATCTTGGAAGGCTTGCTTAAGGCTTTGGATTTTATAGATGAGATTATTCGTATAATAAGGGCTTCAAAGACAGTTGATGAGGCTAAGAGTCAATTGATTGCCAGATTTGAGTTTTCAGAGATACAGGCTTCTGCAATAGTCGAGATGCGTTTGCGTCAATTGACTGGTCTTGAGAAAGATAAGTTACAAGCAGAGTTTGATGAATTGACTAGATTTATTGAATATTGTCAAAATGTATTGGCAAATAGGGATTTACAAATGTCTATAATAAAAGACGAGTTAATCTCTATGAAGGAAAAATACTCAGATGAGCGTAGAACAGTTATAGTTCCTTCTGCTGATGAGTTTAATCCAGAGGATTTTTATGCAGATGATGATGTCGTTATTACAATATCTCATTTGGGATACATTAAGAGAACTCCTTTGACAGAATATAAGACTCAGAATAGAGGTGGTGTCGGAATGAAGGGCGGAACAACTAGGGATGAAGACTTTATAGATCATATATATGTGGCTAATATGCATAGTACAATGTTATTCTTTACCAAGGAGGGACGTTGTTATTGGCTTAAAGTATATGAGATTCCAGAGGGTTCACGTGCATCTAAAGGAAGGGCAATACAAAATATATTAAGCATACCTGACGATAAGATACTTGCTTATATCAATGTAAAAACTTTAAATGATAAGGAATATATTGATAATAATTATATAGTACTTGTAACAAAGCAAGGTATTATTAAAAAGACTAGTCTGGAGGCGTATTCAAGACCTAGAGTTGGTGGAGTGAATGCCGTAACAATACGTGAAGGAGATGAGTTATTGGATGTAGTAATGACCTCTGGTGAGGATCAAGTATTGATAGCAGCAAAGAATGGTAGATGTGTAAGGTTTGAGGAAAATGATGTAAGACCAATGGGAAGAACTGCAAGTGGTGTTAAAGGTATTAATCTTGATGATGACGATGAGGTAGTAGCAGCTATATCATATTCACCAAAAGCAGAAGATGCTGCAAATCATAGTGTTTTGGTAGTCAGTGAAAATGGCTATGGAAAGAGGACTGACTTTGATGAATATCGTATAACTAGCAGGGGTAGTAAGGGAGTCAAGACTTTAAATATAACAGATAAGACAGGAAAGGTTGTCGCATTGAAGAATGTTACAGATGCTGATGATCTTATGATTATCAATCGTTCTGGACTTACTATCAGAATGTCTGTTGAGGATATACGTATAGCAGGTAGAGCAACTCAAGGAGTAAGACTTATTAATATAAAAGAAGGTGATGCTATTGCTGCCGTATCAGTAGTATCTAGTTCAGATGATAATGAATCAGAAGAGTCTCAAAATCCTATGGATAATAATACGGTAGAAGAAATAGTAGAATAATAACATTAAACTAAAATATTATGAAGAAAATTTTATTTTCGTGCTTTGTCTTGTTAGCTAGTTTCTCATTTGCTAATGCTCAACAGGTAAAAGATGCAAATGAAAATCTTGCATCTGCAATCAAAAATAGTGAGAATCCTAAAAAGGCTCAAAAAGCATCTACATGGATGGATTTAGGAAAGGCTTATATTGATGTACATGATGCGTATTTAGATAAGATTACTGTCGGTATGAATTTACAGACTTTGGCATTGATATTAAAGGATAAGCAAGTCTTGGCTCAAGGACAGGAAGAAATCAATGGTAATGTGTATAATTATATGACATATCAATATAAGACACTGTATTTTAATAATAATGGTGCCTTGGTAGCTGTTAGGTTGAAAAATGATCAGGACGTTTTACAAAAAGCTGCTGAAGCTTATTTTAAGGCTTATGATATAGACAAAAATGCCAAGCATTCTTTCTTTTCTCCATCAAAAACAAAGGATATAGCCAAGGCTTTAGAAGCTTTGTCTAAAACATTTAATAACGATGCTTATAATTATTATCAATTGGCTGATTATAAGAAATCTGGTATTGCATTCGAGTGGGCTAATAAGGTAATAGATCGTGAACCAGTAAACAAGATTGATACAAGTGCGATTTATAATGTTGCCTTCCTTGCAACAAGTGTGAAGGATAATGAGAGAGCAAAGGCATTCTTAAAGAGATGTTATGAATTAGGTTATTACTCTAAGGATGGAGAGATTTTCCCTAAGCTTGCTGAAGTTGATCCTGATAATGCAAAACAATATTTGGAGGAAGGTTTTACTAAGTTCCCTCAAAGTCAGGCAATATTGATAGGGCTTATAAATTACTATATTACAAAGTCTGAAAGTACAGACAGGCTTTTTGAATTGCTAGACCAAGCAAAAAAGAACGAGCCTAATAATGCTTCTTTATATTATGTGGAAGGTAATATTCATGCTAAATTAGGTCAGGTAGAGAAGGCAATTGCTGCTTATGATGCTTGTGCAAAGATTAATCCTGAATATGAGTATGGTTATATAGGAAAGGGTGTATTGTTCTATAATAAGGCTTTAGAGTTACAGGATAAAGCTCAGAATGAGATGGACGATGCTAAATATAGGCAATTGAATGAGGAGTTTGAAAAGGTGCTTATGACTGCAGTTGAACCATTTGAAAAGGCTTTTAATGTAGCAAAGGATATAGAGGTAAAGAAGAATATAGCTCAATATTTGAAAAATATATATTTCCGTTTTAGAGATCAAGAAGCATCTTATATGGAGAAGTATAAGATGTATGATGAGTTCGAGAAGAATGGTAAATAATAGAGGCTTTTATAAGTAAAAGATGGTGTAGTAAATTGCTACACCATCTTTTTTATAATATATAAATATACTCTTGACTATGTGTTATCTTGTATAAATTTACTTATCGTCATTTTCATCAAAGGCTTTTACTATTTTGCTTACAAGATGATGTCTGACAATATCTTTATTTTGGAAGAAAATGGCTTGAACTCCTTTGATGTTTTTAAGTAGATTTACTCCTTTTATTAGACCTGAGTCTTCTTTGTTGGCTAAATCTATTTGGCTAGCGTCACCAGTTACAATAAATTTTGCATTTTGTCCCATTCTTGTTAAAAACATTTTTAACTGGCCTAAATTAGTATTTTGAGCTTCATCTAGTATGACGCAGGCCTTGTCTAAGGTTCTACCTCTCATATATGCTAGTGGTGCTATCTGTATTGTTCCATCAGATATAAACTCTTGCAGTCTTTTTGCTGGTATCATATCACCTAAGGCGTCGTATAAAGGTTGCAAATAAGGGTCAAGTTTATCTTTTAGATCTCCCGGTAGGAAGCCCAATCTTTCACCTGCCTCTACTGCAGGCCTAGTAAGTATAATCTTCTTTATCTCCTTGTTTTTCAATGCCCTGACAGCAAGTGCAATAGCTATATATGTTTTACCCGTACCAGCTGGGCCAATGGCAAAAATCAGGTCGTTATGAAAATATGCTTTGACAAGGGACTGCTGTGTAGCATTTCTTGCTCTAATAGCTTTACCATCAGTCGAATGTACTATGATAGCATCTCCATTGAGTAGAAATTTTTCAGAGTTTTCTTCTCCATTAAATATATCCTCAATATCGTATATGCTAAGGTTACTTTTTTCTTTTGATTTTTGCATAAGCTCGGCAAGTCTTAGGCTAAATTCGTCTACTTGACTTTGACTGCCATCTATATTAATTATATTCCCTCTGCTTACTACTTTTAATTTAGGAAAGTAACTGCAAAATTCTGTAAAGATTTTATTTCCTGCCCCAAATAATTCTATGGGATTAATATCTTCTAGCTCAAAACTTTTTTTCATATTAAACTAATTCTCTTTTTCATTAATAAGTACAGCTGTACTATCATTCAGTCTTAGCTTTAGCCATTTGGATAGCTTGTCATATTCATCAAGCTTTAGTTTTTCAGCTGTTTTTGTATATATGATTACACCCTTGTGGAATAAGCTATCGTTCTGAATATTAGCACCTGTGGTAATATAAATATTGTTTATTTGAGGATATTGGCTTTGAATTTCCTTATAAATCTGAATATAGGGAATTTCATTCTTTTTAAAGGCGGCAAGCTGTTCTTTTAATGCTTCAATTTCATCTTCTTTCTTTTTTAGTATTTCGTCATTCCTATCAAAAATACCTTTTAAAAGCTCTTCAGATGTCTTGTCTGTCTTTTCAGCATATTTATGTTGTTTAAATTCAATTTGTTCTGAATGTATGCCAAGTTTATTGGCCTCAGATAGTAGTTGTATTTTTTCTTTATCACTTAGATTTTCTCCTGCTAAGTATAGAATTAATTTGCCATTATCCTTCCTATCAATCTTATAATCATATATATATGAATGTGACAGAGTTTTGTTCTCAGAGACAAAGAGTGCTGCTTGTTTGGAAAAACGGTTATCTCTAATCATTACAATCGCAGACCAAATACTAGGTATCATTAAAGCAACTATTACAAAGGCAATAAAATGTCTAGTCTTTTTGGCTGCACCCTCATTTTGGAAGACAAATTCCCTGTAACCAAGGTATTTACAGGCTAGGTATGTTGCAAAAATAATGAATACGCAATTTATGCTAAATAAGAACATTGCCCCTAAGAAATATGATATGTCAAAATGGGCAAGACCATATCCTGCTGTACAAAGAGGAGGCATTAGGGCTGTCGCAATGGCAACACCTGATATAACTGTTCCCTTAGCCTTTCGGGATATTTCCAAAATACCTGCAAAACCACCAAATAGGGCAATGAGGACATCGTATATAGTAGGATTTGTCCTTGCTTCAAGTTCCGTTGGATTGACAAGCTCAAGTGGGCTTATCATGAAAAAAAGTAGCGAAGCTATAATACTGATAAGCACCATTACTAAAAGGTTCTTTAGAGCCTTTTTCATGAGTAGAGTATCATTTATTCCTAAGGCAAGACCAACTCCTATAATTGGCCCCATAAGTGGGGAAATAAGCATTGCACCTATTATTACTGCCGTAGAATTTATATTTAGTCCAACTGATGCTATGACAATGGAGAAAGCCAAAATCCATACATTAGGGCCTCTGAAGAATATATTATCTCTTATATATTTTGCGGCTGTATCAGTATCTATTTTATCCTCAAAATCTGTTATATCCTTAATTGTTTCTTTTAGTTCTTGTAAAAATCCCATTATTTTCAAAATTTTAGAATTTGTGCCTACAAAAATAATAATTATTGATAATAATTGATAACTTTGTAATATATTGTATAGGGTATATTTTACCTAAGTTAAGTAATATCTTATGAAGGGTTTTCAAATAATATTAATTCTTATATCTTGCATTTTTGTCAATAGTTGCGATGCCTTCAGGCGTATGGCAGGTCTTCCTACTTCAGCTGATATAGTGGCATTGCAAAAGAAAATAGCAAGGCAGGAGCAGCTAAAGTATCAGCATAAACTTGATTCAATGAAATTGGTAGAAAAAGATTTGAGAGATTCATTAGATATCTTGGATTCTATAAGACTGCAACAATATACCATATTAAATAATACAAAAATAGGGGGGCTTTATACTACAAAATTAGAGTATAAATATTATGTAGTAGTAGGAGCATTTAAGGATAGATCTAATGCTGAAAGCCTTTTAAATAAGGTTAAGTCAGAGAATTATTCGGCAATACTGATAAATTTTAGAAATTCTTTTAACGCTGTTGCGATCTCGCCAAGTAATGATTTAAATAGAGTTTTAAGGGCAATAAGAGAAATTAGAAAAAAAAGTTTTTGCCCAGAGGATGTGTGGATTTTAGTAAATGAGTAATATGAGTGTCAAGAGGCTTATAGTATTGTTTATTGCTATGTTTTCTGTGATAGATTTAATATCGCAGGATTTTTCTTATATGTCTAATAATTATAAATCTAGAGAATTAAGGCGTTTAAGAAAGCATCTTATATATTTGTCTTCTAGTGAGCTAAAAGGACGGGCTGCAGCTTCAGAAGGGGAGTTGCTTGCTACTAAGTATCTTTATAGGCAACTTGATAGTATGGGCTTAGATTTATTGTATGCTGATAGTGGCGATACCTTTGATTTTCTTGATAAAAAAGATACTCTTAAATCTAGAAATCTTGTAGCCTTTGTTCCAGGTAGTGACAAAGACTTAAATAGTCGTTACATAGTAATATCAACAAGTATAGATAATATAGGGCAAGTCTGCTTAAATATAGATGGAAAGTCTAGTGTTCAGACCTACTATGGAGCTAATAGTAAGGCTAGTGCTATGGCTGTCTTAATAGAATTAGCAGATCGTCTTAATAAAAGCAGTTTATTGTTGGGGCGTTCTTTGTTATTTGCCTTTTATGGTGCATCGAGGAAGGGCTTTATAGGTTCTTGGTTTTTCCTAAACCGTTCTTTTTCGCAGCCCGAATTAATAGATGCTATGATAGATCTTGCACATTTAGGTTCCGGAGATGATAATTTTAGTTTTTTTACGCCTGACCAAGATTTATCAAATGCTGTGGATATTGTGAGTCATAAGGATTTGCTACAAGTATTCCCTCATAAAAGTTCTTACGCAGTGTATCCTTCAGATTATGTGAGTTTTCATGCTAAAAATATACCCTTTATATATTTTTCAACAGGATTTTTCCCTGAATATGATACTGTTAGGGATACATATGAGAAAGTGAATATTAAAGATATGCAAGATATTGAAGATTATCTATATGAATATATAGTAAATATTTCAAATCAAAAAAATATAAGAAAAAATAAATAAGATATATGGACTACGATTTTAGGAAGATTGAAGCCAAATGGCAAAAATATTGGGCTGAAAATAAGGTATTTAAGACAATTGAGGATAAGACTAAACCTAAATATTATATATTGGATATGTTCCCTTATCCATCTGGGGCAGGACTACATGTAGGTCATCCCTTAGGATATATAGCAAGTGACATTTTTTCAAGATATAAGAGATTAAAGGGATTTAATGTACTGCATCCCATGGGTTATGATGCCTTTGGATTACCTGCAGAACAATATGCAATACAAACTGGTCAGCATCCTGAAATCACTACCAATAAAAATATCGAGAGGTATAGGCAACAATTGGATAGAATAGGCTTTAGTTATGATTGGGATAGGGAGATACGAACTAGTGACCCTAAGTTCTATAAATGGACACAATGGGCTTTTATTCAAATGTTTAATGCTTATTATAATAAAGAAGAGGATAAGGCTAGGCCAATCTCAGAGTTAATATCGCATTTTTCTACTAAGGGCACTTTGGGGCTTAATGTGGCAGAAGGGGAGAGTTTAAGCTTTTCAGCAGAGGATTGGAATAGCTGGACAGAGCAGGAACAGGCAAAGATTCTAATGAATTATAGAATAGCTTATCTTGGTGAGACCTCAGTTAATTGGTGCCCTCAATTAGGAACTGTATTGGCTAATGATGAGGTTAAAGATGGTTTGTCTGTAAGAGGTGGCTATCCTGTGGTTCAGAAGATGATGAGTCAGTGGCAGTTGAGAGTATCGGCATATGCAGAAAGACTTTTAAATGATATGGAAGCCTTAGACTGGAGTGACTCTCTTAAAGAAATGCAAAGGAACTGGATAGGACGTTCCTTTGGTACAGAGTTAGTTTTTAAGACTATATCTGGAGATAAGCACTCTCAAGTTACTGTTTTTACGACAAGGGTAGATACTATTTATGGTGTAAGTTTTATGGTATTGGCACCTGAGAGTGATTTACTTGACAGTCTGGTTACAGATGAATATAGAGAGGCTGTTAAAGAGTATAAGGCTTATGTTGCAAAGAAGACAGAGAGGGAAAGAATTGCTGAGACAAAACATGTTACAGGAGTTTTTACAGGTGCTTATGGCATTAATCCATTTACAAATGAGCAAATTCCTATTTGGGTATCAGAGTATGTCTTGGCGGCTTATGGTACAGGTGCTATAATGGCAGTTCCTGCACATGATAGTAGGGACTATGCCTTTGCAAAGAAATTTAATCTACCTATTATTCCTATTATAGCTGATTGCGATGTAAGTGAAGAGTGTTTTGATGCAAAGGAGGGTAAACTCGTTAATTCAGGTTTTCTTAATGGTCTTGATGTTAAAGAAGCTATTGTTAAGGCCATGGATTATGTTGAGGAGAACTCTTTAGGTAGAAGAAAGATTAATTATAGACTTAGAGATGCAATATTCTCACGCCAAAGATATTGGGGAGAGCCGTTCCCTGTATATTATGAAAATAACGTGGCTAAAATAGTAGACATTAAAGACCTTCCTTTGACTTTGCCACAGATGACAGAATTTAAGCCAGCTTCAGATGGGCAGTCGCCATTAGCAAATGCTAGGGACTGGACTTATCAGAATTTTCCATTGGAAACAAGTACAATGCCTGGCTTTGCTGGATCGAGTGCTTATTATCTAAGATATATGGATCCTCATAATGAAAATGAGCTTGTAAGTAAAGAAGCTAATCAATATTGGGAAAATGTGGATTTGTATATTGGTGGTACAGAGCATGCAACAGGACATTTAATATATTCAAGGTTCTGGAATAAATTCTTATATGATTTTGGCTATGTGTCAGAAAAAGAACCATTTAAGAAATTGGTTAATCAGGGTATGATACAAGGCCGTTCTAATTTTGTATATAGAATTGTTGGAACAAATAAATTTGTCTCTTTAGGCTTAAAAGACAAGTATGAAACAAGTGAGATACACGTAGATGTCAATCTTGTAAAAAATGACAAATTAGATATAGATGGATTCCGAAAATGGCGTCCTGAGTTTGAGACAGCAGAGTTTGAATTGGAAGATGGGGAATATATATGTGGTTGGGCTGTTGAGAAGATGAGCAAATCTATGTATAATGTGGTAAATCCTGATTTAATATGTGATACATATGGTGCAGATACTCTCAGACTTTATGAAATGTTCTTAGGACCATTGCAGCAATCTAAGCCATGGGATACAAATGGTATAGACGGTGTTCATAGATTTTTGAAAAAGTTATGGAGGCTTTTCTACAATGAGGATAAACTCATAGTGGAAGATATTGAACCAAATAAAGAGGAATTGAAGGTCTTGCATAAGTTGATACATAAGGTGGAAGTGGATATAGAGAACTTCTCATACAATACTATGGTCTCTGCCTTCATGATAGCAGTGAATGAACTTACTGATTTAAAATCTCATAAGCTTCAAGTTTTGAGTGACTTGTTAATATTATTATCGCCAGTAGCACCTCATATAGCAGAAGAGTTATGGAGGGTCTTGGGCAATGAGGATAGTATTAGCTATGCAAAATTCCCTGAGTATAAAGAAGAGTATACAGTGGAACATAATTTTACCTACCCTGTGTCCTTCAATGGTAAAACAAGGTTTACTGTTGATTTGCCAAAGACTATGATGAAAGAGGAGATAGAGACTTATATTGTAGGATTAGAGCAGACTATCAAGCATGTGGCAGATAAGACAATAGTAAAAATTATTGTTGTGCCGCAAAGAATTATAAACATAGTTATTAAATAAAAATATGTCGCAAAATAATTTGAAGCATCTATTTGCTAAGGATATTTTTACCTTCTCAAAATTAAAGCAGTTAGTATGGGACTACTTTATATTGTCTTTTGGTACATTATTGTATTGTTTGGCATGGATGTCATTTTTGGAACCAAATAACATTGCTGGCGGGGGACTTACTGGTGCCTGTACAATTTTGCAATTTGCTACAAATGGATTAATCCCTATTTCTTACAGCTTTATAGTAGCAAATGTCGTGTTGCTTGGCTTGGGCTCTTTAATATTGGGAAAGGGTTTTGGTTTTAAAACTATATATGCAATACTTCTTGCTACTGTTTTGTTTAAAATTATCCCTAATTTTGATTTTTTGATTAGCAAACCGGGTAATCCATTATACATTAGTGAAAAAGTGTTAGTACCTATAATAGGTGGCTTATTAGAAGCCATTGGAATAGGTCTGATATTTAATAAAGGGGGAAGTACTGGTGGTACAGATGTTATTGCCCTTGTGGTTAATAAGTTTTGGCCAATATCTCCTGGTAGGGTGTATCTTGTTACAGATTTGTTTATCATAGCTTCAATCATGCTTCTTCCTAAATATGGCTTACAAGATATGATATATGGCTATATAACAATGGTTACATTTTCTTTAGGCGTGGATTATTTTATTATGGGAAGTAAATCTACTATGCAAGTTCTTGTATTCTCTGCTAAAAATCATGAAATAGGTGATTATATTATTCATAAGATGGATAGGGGAGTTACAGCTTTAAAATCAGTAGGTTGGTTTACAAAATCCGAAAATAATGTATTATTGATTCTAATCAGAAAAAGACAGTTGCAGGATCTTGTGAAGGCTATTAAAAATATTGATAATAATGCCTTTGTTAGTATTTCTCAAGTTAGTACAGTCTATGGAAGTGGCTTTGAGGAGATGAAGACGGGTATAAATAGAAGTTCAAAGAAGACTGATAAGAATTTGGATATAAATAAGACTGAAAATAATCTGGAAAATTGATATGGGTAGAAAATTTATTTTGAAATATAGTCCAATGGAGATTATTAAAGAGTATTTGATACTTTCTTTTGGTATATTGATATATGATTTAGCCTGGGCTATATTTTTGTTACCTAACAATCTTGTTGGAGGAGGTGTTACTGGTATAGGTGCTATTATTTATTATGGAATTGGGATACCGCCGGGATATACGTTTTTTGTTCTTAATATAATCCTTATAGTTATAGCTATGTTAGTTATAGGTAGGGGCTTGGGAATAAAGACTATATATGCAGTGATTATAGCATCTATTGGTCTAAATGTATTACAAGATATAATTCCTTATGAGATTATTGATGTTCTTGCTATACAAAATGGTAAACTTCCTTGTTCTATTATGGGGGCTGTATTAGCAGGTACAGGTATTGGAATGTCTTTATCAGTAGGTGGAAGTACAGGGGGTACCGATATCGTTGCACTTTTAGTGAATAAATACAAGAATGTATCCCCAGGTAAGATTATCATGATTTCAGATATATTGATTATATTATCCTCATTATTAGTAAGTTCTAAGACAGCAGATGGTATGCCTATTGACTTTGTTCATAAGTTGCCAATAGTAATATATGGTCTTATAATAGTTGGGGTAAATAGTTATGTGATAGATTTTTATCTTTCAGGTTCAAAGCAATCCGTACAGATTTTTATACTTTCTTCAAAATATGAGGAAATTGCAGATGCTATAAGTCAAGATTTTCACAGGGGGGTTACTGTAATTAATGGTCTTGGCTGGTTCACAAAGAAAGAGTCAAAGCTTTTAATGGTTTTGGCACGTAAGACAGAGCTAAATTTGTTGTTAAAATATATCAAGTCTATTGATGAGCAAGCCTTTCTGTCTGTATCTACTGTTATGGGTGTTTTTGGACAGGGCTTTGATAAGATTAAGGGAAACAAGATTCGTTCAAAGTCTAGTATTAGCGAGAAAAAATAAAAATAATTATTACTTTTAATAAAGTTTAGAAAAACTTTGTATAGCATAGAGTTAAATGTATGCGTAGCCTGTCAATTTTATATATTTTTGTGTAAAAATATATTTAAATGTTACAGGTTAATAAAAAGAGTTTTATCTCCACAATTGTTGTTTTACTTAATTTATTAAGTTTGTGTTATGATGCTACTTTATATCGCTTATCGTTTACTCTTTACTTGAGTTTGATAGTTGTTACATTAGCAACATATACAGTTATAGAGAAACAATACCTTTGTTATATAATCTTAGGCTTTGTTTCTTTTTTTGTAGACTTATTACTGATATTTGATGTATTGGCTTTAAATAAATATATAGATTTATTTATTTTTTCAATATATGCTTGTATACTTATATTGATATTATGGCAGCTATTTAGAGATAGTCAGAATAACTTGCTTAAGGAAAAAACGTCATTATTTATCCCTTTACTTTTTATTGTACTTAGCTTATATAATATACTATCAGTTTTAGAACTTCTTAGCATTAACATTTTGCATATTCTATCAATATCTTTAGATGCAGTTATTTTAATCCTATTATTATATGCTAAGAATAAGCGTCTAACAAAGATAGAGGATGCAACTAATACCAATTTAACTATGCTTCATATTTCAGAACAAAACATTAATTCTTTGTATGAAAGATTCCAGGTTTACATGTTGGATAGGCGGCCATACCTTTTGGATAGTTGTCAAATTGAGTTGGTAGCGAAGGATTTGTATACCAATAAGACCTATTTATCAAAGATGGTTAATAGCTGTACTGGTATGAACTTCCCTAAACTGATGAATAAATATAGGGTGGAGTATGCCATGCAATTATTTAAGGAAAATCCTAGACTTAAGGTTGCAGAGCTAGCAAGTATGTCAGGATTTAATAGTACTGTGACTTTTAATATGGCATTTAAGTACT
This sequence comes from Candidatus Cryptobacteroides sp., assembly GCA_029257745.1. GTDB lineage: Bacteria > Bacteroidota > Bacteroidia > Bacteroidales > UBA932 > Cryptobacteroides. The sequence goes on from JARIAS010000024.1 coordinate 18,055, forward strand.
TTGAAAACTTATCCCCTAGTGAATGGTGTAGGGACTATCGAAGTGCTATTGTATATAGGACTCGGGCCAATCAGATGGGGGAGCAAGTTCAAGGCTAATAGGAGTCTTCTTTATAGGGTGAATAAAGTCAATATGTTGAGCATGTAAACAGATACCTGCATTTTTATTACTTCTCGGTGCACCATATTTTAAATCTCCTTTGATAATGCAACCAATATTTGCTAACTGACATCTTATCTGGTGGTGTCTTCCTGTGAGTAGTTTTACTTCTAAAAGGGTGAAAGTCTTGCTGTTGCCTATCTGTTTATATATTAACTTTGCAAGTTTAGCATTTTTTGTGTTTGCTTGGCATACAAAGCTCTTATTCATTTTTTCATTACGTAGCAACCAGTTTTCTAATAATGATTCAGCTGGTTGAGGAGCTTTATATACAAGTGCGTAATAGGTCTTATGTACTTCTGACTCTCTAAATAATTTTGACATTCTTTCTAGAGATTTAGAAGTCTTACATAGAATCAGAATGCCACTAACAGGTCTATCAAGTCTATGTGGCAGCCCCATGTAGACTTTTCCCGGTTTATTATCTCTCTGTGCAATAAAAGCTTTGTATTTGTCTGTGATTGCAATATCTCCTGTTTTGTCTGCTTGAGATATGTCGCCAGCCTTTTTATTAACTATAAGAAGGTGATTGTCTTCATATAATATAGCTTCTGCCAATGAGCTAAATGTATTACTGTCTAGTAGGGGATATTCCATGTTAATTTTATAAATGTCAGCAAATATAGTAAATATTGCAAAATGGCAGAATGTTATGTCGTATTTTTTTATATTAAGAATTAATCTTTCTGACATATTGTCATAATATTTAGAATGGCATAGCTTTGGTAATTTATTAAGACATCAAGCTTATTAGTATTGATTATAGAAAGTAAAATAAATTAAAATAATAATATTATGGGAAAAATTATAGGAATTGACCTAGGTACAACAAATAGCTGCGTTGCAGTTATGGAGGGTAATCAACCTACTGTCATAATTAATAATGAAGGACAAAGAACTACTCCTTCAGTCGTAGCCTTTACAGATGGTGGTGAAAGAAAGATTGGTAGTCCTGCAAAGCGTCAAGCAATTACAAATCCTAAGAATACTGTCTTTTCTATAAAAAGATTTATGGGTGAGACATATAATCAGGTAGAAAAGGAAGTGTCAAGGGTGCCTTATAAGGTGGTACAGGGTGATAATAATACTCCACGTGTAGATATAGATTCTCGTTTATATACTCCACAGGAAATATCAGCAATGGTATTGCAAAAGATGAAGAAAACAGCAGAGGAGTATCTTCGCCAGGAAGTAACAGAAGCTGTTATTACAGTACCTGCTTATTTTTCTGACTCTCAGCGTCAAGCTACTAAGGAAGCTGGTAAGATTGCAGGTCTAGAAGTGAAGAGAATTATCAATGAGCCTACTGCAGCTGCACTTGCCTATGGTCTTGATAAGAGAGATAAGGATATAAAGGTAGCAGTATACGACCTTGGTGGTGGTACTTTTGATATATCCATCATGGAGTTAGGTAATGGCGTTTTTGAAGTTAAATCAACAAATGGTGATACTCACTTAGGAGGTGATGACTTTGATCAAAAGATTATAGATTACTTGGCTAATGAATTTGCTTCAGAACACGGCGGACTTGATCTTAAAAAAGATCCAATGGCTCTTCAAAGATTAAAAGAAGCTGCTGAGAAGGCTAAGATAGAATTGTCTAGTCAAAATAGTACAGAGATTAATCTTCCATATATTATGCCAGTTGATGGTATACCACAACACTTGGTGAGAACTCTAACTAGGGCTAAGTTTGAACAAATGTGTGATGACTTATTTGAAAGGAGTATAGAACCTTGCCGTAGAGCATTAGAGGATGCTAATCTTAAGGCTTCAGATATTGATGAGGTATTATTAGTAGGAGGTTCTACACGTATACCAAAGGTACAGGAAATTGTTAAGGAATTCTTTGGTAAAGAGCCTAATAAGAGCGTAAATCCTGATGAAGTAGTAGCTTTAGGTGCATCTATCCAAGGTGGCGTGCTTGCAGGTGATGTGAAGGACGTATTACTATTAGATGTAACACCTCTATCATTAGGTATTGAGACATTAGGTGGTGTTATGACTAAGTTGATTGAGTCAAATACAACAATACCTGCTCGTAAGTCAGAAACATTCTCAACAGCAGCTGATAATCAACCTTCAGTAGAGATTAGAGTATTGCAAGGAGAACGTCCTATGGCTAAGGATAACAAACAAATTGGCGTATTCCATTTAGATGGTATTGCTCCTGCACCTAGAGGTGTACCTCAAATCGAAGTAACATTTGATATTGATGCTAATGGTATACTTAATGTTAGTGCAAAAGATAAGGCGACAGGTAAAGAGCAGAATATTAGAATTGAGGCATCTTCAGGTCTTAATGAGGAGGAAATTAAGAAGATGAGAGATGAGGCAAAGGCAAATGAGGCAGCTGATAAGGCAGAACGTGAACGTGTAGACAAGATTAATGCAGCTGATGCTTTGTGCTTCCAAACTGAGAAGAATCTTAAAGATAATGGTGATAAGATTCCTGCCGGAGATAAATCTGCAATTGAGTCAGCAGTTGCTAGCTTAAAAGAGGCAGTTAAATCTCAAAATATAGCAGATATTGAGACTTATACAAAACAATTGGAAGATGCTTGGCAAAAGGCTTCTGCTTCAATGTCACAGCAACAAGCTCAATCTCAGACTGCACAACAGCCACAGCAAGATAATTCTGATACACCTGATGAACAATAAGATTATGGCACAAGTTACTTTTAAACAAAATATGACAGTACAGCTTTCAGGTGAAATGCCAAAGCTTAATGAGCAGGCTCCTGATTGCGTATTAGTGAAGAATGATTTAACTGAGTTTAGATTGTCAGAATTGAAGGGCTCAAAGATTATCTTAAACATATTTCCAAGTATCGATACAGGAGTATGTGCAAGTTCAGTAAGAAAGTTTAATCAAGAGGCTTCAAAATTGGATGGTACTAAGGTTGTATGTATATCAAAAGACCTACCATTTGCACAAACACGTTTTTGTGGAGCTGAGGGTATAAAGGATGTTATTACAGTATCAGCTTTTAACTCTAAATCTTTTGAAGATTCTTATGGCTTACTTATGTTAGATGGAGTCTTGAAAGGACTTTTGGCAAGAGCCATTGTTGTAATAGATGAGGATTTTAAGATTGTTTATACAGAATTAGTTCCTGAAATAACTCAAGAGCCTGATTATGAATCAGCTATTGCAGCAGTAAAGAAATAATATTTAAGTGATTATATTAAAATGGGTAGGGGTAATATAAGAGCCCCTACCCATTTTATATTATATGCTTTTATAACTGAAGCAGTTTCTAATTTAGATAATACTGTAAGTTATATTTATTTTAATTCACTTTTAAGCTTGTTACATAAAGCTATACAAGCCTTAGAAATATCCTGGTAGCATTTTTCAAAATCTCCGCTATACCATGGGTCAGCTACATCATCGTTAGAACCGATAAAAGACAGCATTTTATATATCTTATCCTGATTTTCATTGTGTATAATGTTTTGAATAAGTCTAAGATTAGAATTATCCATAACTATCACATAATCAGCACTAAGATATTCTTCTAAACTAAGTCTGTGGGCTTTGTGTTTTGAGAAGCCAATAGAGTGCTCTCTTAGTTTTAATTTTGCTGGAGGATATATATCATTCCCTATCTCTTCATATGAGACTGCAGCTGAGCTTATGCTTATATTGAGATTCTCTCTTTTTGCATAATCTTTCATAATATATTCAGCCATAGGGGAGCGACATATGTTTCCATGGCATACAAAAATAATGGATGTCATACTATTTATTATCTGTTTTTTCTTGAAATTTAGCAATGTCTATGATAAATCTCTCGTGCATTCCCTTGCCTATTAAACCTCTTTCATCATAGGCTTCTACTTCAAATACTAATTTTCGCCTATCAATTGCAACAAGCTTGCTTTCAGCCCAAACCTTCATTCCAAGAGGTGATGAAGCTAGATGTGATACATTTACAAGTGTGCCAACAGTACTCTGTCCATTATCTAGATAACTTTCAACGGATAAGGCTGCAGTTTTCTCCATTAGAGCAATCATCATTGGGGTAGAAAAGACCTTTACCTTGCCACTTCCTACATTTGTAGCAATATTGGAATTGGATACTATATCTTCTTCCTTACCTTTAATTCCTAGTTCTAACATATATTTCATATTTTGTATGTAAATATAAATAAAAAAAGCGAAAGAATTAATTCTTTCGCTTTTAGTGACTCCATCAGGATTCAAACCTGAAACCTTTTGATCCGTAGTCAAATGCTCTATTCAGTTGAGCTATGGAGCCTTATATTAGTTATTTACTAATTGTAACCTTCTTTTCTTTAATTCTAGCCTTCTTACCTGAAAGTTTTCTTAGGTAGAATATTCTAGCTCTACGTACTTTACCAACTTTATTAAGTTCGATAGAATCGATGAATGGTGACTGGAAAGGGAAAATTCTTTCAACACCTATGCCACTAGAAACTTTACGTACTGTAAATGTTCTTGTAGTTTCAGATGCACCTCTTATTTGTAGAACTACACCTCTGAAGTTTTGAAGTCTTTCCTTATCACCCTCTTTGATACGATAAGTAACTGTAATTGTGTCACCTGCTTTAAATTGAGGGAACTCTTTTTTTTCTTGTTGGAACGCTTGTTCCGCAATTTTAATTAAATCCATAACTCTCATTATTAATCGCAACTTTATGCTTCTACAATATAAGCAAAAGAGGTTGCATCGTTTGGGATTGCAAATGTATAAATAAAATTTAAAATAACAAACAATTGTTCAAAGATATTTGCATTAAACTGCATAAAGAACAATAAAATTAGTTGACTATTTTTTATTGATAGATAGAATGTGTAATTTTGTTCAAATTAAATGAGTAGTATATGGACAGTGCATTTATTTATGATACCTATGTTACCGGTAAGAACTTTATAGCTAGAAAATCTGATTTGGAAGATTTGCAGAATGCTATTTTACATAAGCGATGTGTTTCTATATATGCAGCAGCTAAGTCTGGTAAGAAGTCTTTGATAAAGAATTCTTTACAATGTCTTTATCTTAAAAATATTCAAATAAAATATGCAGAGTTATCACTTATATCGCTTAGGCAGCTAGATGAATTTCTTATTGTTCTGCTAGAAAAGGTAATAAGGGCATTTGCATCTACACCTTTAGAGTATAAGGAGATATTGAATAAATATCTATGTGATACATGCTTCTTTTTTGATGAAAAGAAACTATCAAATATTGATAGCTTTATTTCTATAAACGGTGAACTAAGTAGAGAGGATATATTATCTGCGTTATCATTAGCCTTCCGTATCAGTAAAAATGAGTCGAAGTGTTTTGTCCTTTTGTTAGAGGAGTTTCAGAATATAGACTTTATAGAGCAGGTTTATGAACTTTTGCATATGTTTAAGGATATTATTATGCAATATAATGAAGATGAGGCAAATAATTGCGTGATAATTTTTTCAGGCTCTAGTTATAATGCAATGAAGGATATATTTGAAAAGAGGCGTCTGTTTACCAATTTGGTATCGAATATAAAATTATCAAATATAGAGGAAAGCTATATCGTGGAGCATATTTCTCAGGGCTTCTTGAAAAGTGGTAAGGTGATGGAAAAAGAGTCAATACAGAAGCTTTGTACGGATCTTAACAATAATATTTATTATATTCAACATGCAATAGCTATATGTGATTATATGTCAAAGGGTTATATAGTAGATGCAACTGTCTTGTCTGCAATGCAACAACTTATATCTATACATGAGCCGAGGTTTAGGACTATTATGAATAGTCTTACTAATTTTCAGTTCAGTCTATTAAAGGCAATAATTGATGGGCATAGAAAATTTAGTGCAGTATCTATAATTAAGGATTATAATCTAAATTCATCTGCCAATGTTAAGAGGTTGAAAGATGCTCTTATGAAGAAAGAAATCATAAGTTTTAGCGATGACGACGAAGCCCGTTTTTTAGATCCCTTATTTGAATATTGGTTAAGAAAAATATTTTTTAAGAAATGAAAAAGAAACTTGTGGTATTAACTGGTGCAGGTATTAGTGCAGAAAGTGGAATAAGCACTTTTAGAGATGAGAATGGCTTATGGCATAATCATAAGGTAGAGGAAGTCGCAAGTGCTGAGGCTTGGAAAAAAGACAAGGCCTTAGTATTGGACTTTTATAATCAGAGAAGGAGGGATTTAAAGGATAAAAAGCCTAATTATGCACACCTTCGTCTTGCAGAGTTAGAGAATAGATATGATTTAAATATAATTACACAAAATATAGATAATCTGCATGAGAGAGCAGGAAGCACAAGGGTGTTGCATCTTCATGGGGAACTGACAAAGGTTAGACCTGAATATGGGCAATATGAAGAAGATTTTTCAGAAGCAGAGGTTTTTGACATTGCATATGAAGATGTAAATATTGGGGATTTGGCCGCAAATGGTAGCCAACTAAGACCTCATATAGTATGGTTTTCTGAGGATGTCCCTAAAATCTCAAAGGCAATAGATCTTGTAGAGGAGGCAGATATAATACTGATAATTGGTACATCTATGCAAGTATATCCTGCTGCTGCCTTATATAGGTATGCGGCTTATTCTACTAAGATTATGCTATTAGATCCTGCATCTATGCCTAGTCTGGATCATCGTATTATGCACATACGTAAAAAAGCGACTGAGGGCATAGATGAGATTATTAGCTTGATTGACTCTTATTAAATATATCCTGTATAATAAGACCAGCCAGACTAAAGCCAAATATGCCAGTGATATGGGCTAAGGAGCCGTTAGTGACAGCTTTTTTGATAGAAAGTTTGTCTTCTTCCTTATTCCTTTCGATAGTACCATAGTTCTCTTCTTCAGTATAGCCTATATTAGCTAGCACTTCATCACCATATACGCAAAGGAATTTGTGTTTTGGGAAAGTCTTGGCTCTGTTAAATTTTTTTCTTAGTGCAGCTGCTAATGGGCAGCCTCTTACTTCCCAGAATTCAGAGATATTCACCCTCCTTGGATCAATTTTTAGTGCTGCCCCCATAGATGAAAACAGGCGTCCTTTCAATTTACTTGCATATAGGATAAGTGCTGCCTTATCTTTTAGACTATCAACGGCATCTATTATATAATCATACTCTTCTAAATGAAAACTATCAAGATTTTCATCGCTAACTAGCTGTCTTATTGCCTGTATATTTGCATTAGGATTTATATCCAACAAACGTTTTTTTAGGGCATCTACCTTTATCTCTCCTATCGTAGAACTAGTTGCCATTAATTGCCTGTTTATATTAGATTCTGATATGCGATCAAAGTCTACTATGTCAAGGTGGTATAGCCCTGCTCTTATTAGAGCTTCTGCACACCAGCTTCCTACTCCTCCTATGCCAAATAGGATTACTTTGGCATTTTCAAGATTAGTCATAGTTTTGTCTCCAAGGATACGTTGTGAACGAATGAATTTACTGGATTTATTGCTCATCTTTTTCCTTTAATTTTATATTTTTAATAAGTTTAAAAAATAATAGCAATGCAATTATGCTACATAGTTTGCCTGCAAAATCTCCATTTTTAACGAAGAATGTAATCTTATCGTTGATTTTAATATCAGCTATAAGACTATCTTTTTGCCACCATTTAGTACAAGAAACTATATCTCCTCTTTGGTTTATGTGTGCAGAGATACCTGTATTAGCACATCGGGCAATGTCTCTTCTACTTTCAATCGCCCTTAAGCTTGCATAGTTCAGATGTTGTTTGTATCCTGCAGTATCCCCCCACCATGAGTCATTTGTAATTATAGTTAAAGCTTTTGCACCTTTTTGTATATACTCACGGCAATAATCTCCGTATATTGATTCGTAACATATAATAGGAGCTATTTCAATACTTTTTGTAATATCAAGACTATCATTATATTGATAAAAATGAAGTATAGAGCGTTCTTTCTGCCCAACACATCGACCAAATGCAGGGCCAATAAATTCATCTATTTTGTTGAAAAATGCAGGATATGGCATGTATTCTACACCTACCACAAGCTTGCTTTTATGGTAGATTTCATTTTCTCTGTATGCACCTGTCGTTATAGCAGAATTATGCACTTCGTACCAATAGTCTTCGCTGTATGGCCTAGCCGTATATGATGGCTTGGATTTAGATTTGATTAGTTCATATGTACTAGCTCCAAACATAAGCTGAGCCTTAGGGTATTTCCTTAAAATGCCTTGATATTTTTGGTAACTTTGATTATTACTTATTGAAGACAGATTAATTCCATTTGTAAAAGTTTCAGGTGCTATTAGTAGTATAGAACTATCCTTATAGTGGAGATTTAGCAGACTGTCTATGTTATCGCATAAGATTCTGTCTTGCTCGCTCTGACTAAGTGCTTTGAATTTATTATAGGGATCTATATTTGTTTGTAGCAATATGCTTTTAAAACTATCACCCTTCTCTTCATATGTCTTGTACATATATAAGGAGCATGCAATAGGTAATATGAAGAGACTTATAGTGCTGATTATTATACTATATTTTGCCTTGCTATTATAACTTGTCCATCTTTTTGTTAAGCAAAGTTTTATTATAGCAAATATACTTAGATTACAGGCCCATACCCATAGTGAACCACCTAAACTTCCTGTAAATTCATACCATTGAATAAGTTCAATATCTTTAGCAAAGACATTACCAAGACTTAGCCAAGGCCAAGATATTTCAGCATTGTGATAGACTTTCTCCCATGCAATCCATAAACTTGCTAAAAAGATGTAAGAGACTATTTTACTGAGGTGCTTCTTAGAATATCTGAATATCCCAAATATAATGCTCATCTGTGCAGAATTTGCTAGTATGGCAAATATTCCTCCTGCAATAGTGGCATTGCATACCCAATATGTACTTAGACTGTTCCATAAAACGAAGGCAGAATAGTGCCAAAGCCAAAAATGTCTTTGTTTAGATTGGCTTGCAATATCCTCCATAAACAATAGGGGAATAAAGGCAAAAAGAGATATAATAGATGTGCCCCTTATTAAAAAAGGTAGTGATATAAATATGGCAAATAAAATGGCCAGTACACTAAAAAGTATCTTGTTATTTTTCATTTAGCAAAGATATTAATTTTTACTATCTTTGTGAACTTTAACAAGCTAAGATTATAATGTGGAGTGATATTATAAAGGGTTTTATTATTGGTATGTGTGCTTCAGCACCATTAGGCCCTATTGCTATACTTGTACTTCAGAAGTCTTTGAGTGAGGGACATAGAGCAGGATTTTTGACAGGTTTGGGAGCCTGTCTTGTGGACTCATTTTTTGCTATAATAGCAATGTTTGCTCTTGCCAGTACTAAAGCTTTAATCGAAGAAAATAAGTCTATAATTTTATTTGTAGGTGCTATTGTTATGATAGGTATGGGCTTGAAAATGAGTATAGGCAATCCGTTTAAAGAGGTGGAAAAAAGAAAATCTAAAAAATATTCAAGTAAGGATTTTTTTCAAGCAATACTAATGGGTATTTCTAACCCTGGGGCCATTGCCGTAATTTTTGCTTTATTTTCATCTTTTAATATAGATTTAGATAGGAATGGCTTTAATGTAGCCCCTATAATATTATCATTAGCCGCAGGAGCTGCTATATATTGGTTTCTATTTTCTTGGTTATTTAGTCATTTTAGAACAAAGTTCCGTTTAAATACAATCATATGGGTAAATAGGGCATTGGGTATTGTCCTTATAATAATAGGTTTAGCTCTTTTAGCTGAATTCGCTATAAAATTAATTTTCAATTAGGTACTATGTTTAGGAATTGGATTATAAGAAATATACTTTTGGCATTTGGGCTATTTATATTATCATTGATTTTATCTTATGTGGCTTTAAATTTTTATACAAGACATGCCTCTGAAATTGAAGTGCCAAACTTACTTGGTATGTCCTTATCTGAGGCCTCTCAAGTTTCAAATAGAATGGGCTTTAAGTTAAAGGTAGTAGACTCTGTGTATGTTCGTTCTATGAGAAAAGCTGAGATATATAGTCAAAGACCTTTGGCTAAATCTCATATTAAGGAAGGAAGAACAGTCTCTTTGGTGATTAACGCCAGTTCTCCAAAAATGATTTCTATGCCTAATCTTGTTGGTCTTTCTATAAGGCAGGCAAAATCTAAATTATCGTCTTTAGGACTTAAGTTGGGAAGATTAAAATATGTAGAAGACATTGCAACAAATGATGTCTTGAAACAATTATATGAGGGGAGGGAGGTAGCAAAAGGTGAAAGGCTAAGTAGTGAAAGTGTTATAGATCTAGTTGTTGGTTTAAATAGTGAGGATAATATGACACTTGTTCCAGAACTTACAGGTATGACTTATTTGAGAGCAATAGACTTGTTAAGACGCAATTCTTTAAATATTGGAGATATATCATTTTTACAACAAGCTAGAACTTATACAGATACTATATCGTCAGTAGTTGTAGCACAGAGACCAGATGCGGCAGGAGAAGCCGTGTATAAGGGGACAGAGATTTCTTTGGTATTTGATAATAAGGAGGAGTAGAATGAAGGAAAAAGATACAGTAGATATTAATATCAATGACGATAATGAGGAAATGTTTGAGCATATAAGGCTCAATGTTGATAAAGGTCAAAGTCCTATCAGGATAGATAAATATATAAGTACACATTTGGAAAATACCTCTAGACATAGAGTGCAGATGGCTATTAAATCCGGTAATGTATGGCTTAATGCTAAAGTAGTTAAAGCTAATGCTATTGTTCAGCCTCTAGATGTCATAAGTATTATGTTTCCTTATGAGAGGAGGGGCTTTGAGGTTAGAGCAGAGGATATTCCTTTAGATATAATACATGAAGATGATGATGTATTAGTTCTGAATAAAAAAGCAGGAATGGTGGTTCATCCTGGGCATGGCCATTTTCAGGGCACCTTGGTGAATGTCTTGGCTCATCATTTGGGTATAAGTCCTGATGAAGACCATGAGGATGAAAGAATGGGGGTATTAGTTCATCGTATAGATAAAGATACTTCTGGCTTATTGGTAGTAGCAAAGAATGAAAAGTCACAATTGCATCTTGCTAAGCAGTTTTTTGATCATAGCATAGAGCGTAAATATATTGCTGTTGTATGGGGTAATCTTAAGGAAGACACTGGAACTATTGAAGGTAACATCGGTAGGGCAGCAAATGATAGGCTTAAATTTATGGTATATCCTAATGGTGATCAGGGTAAAACAGCCATAACGCATTATCGTGTTTTAGAAAGATTTGGCTTTGTTACAGTGGTGGAGTGTCAATTAGAAACTGGGCGTACTCATCAGATACGTGTGCATATGAATTATATAGGTCATCCTTTGTTTAATGATGAGAGGTATGGTGGTAATGAAATCCGTAAGGGTACTATATATTCAAAGTATAAGAGATTTATAATGAATTGTTTTGAACTATGTCCAAGACAGGCTTTGCATGCAAAGAGTTTGGGATTTGTTCACCCCACAACATCTCAGTTTTTACAATTTGAGTCTGACTTACCAGAGGATATGCAGGCCTTATTGGCAAAGTGGAGAAAATACGTGAGCAATATGCCTTTAGATGAAGATTTGTAGTATTATCTTTTTTTAATTCTATCAGGATTATTTTTGATAAAATCTTTCCAATTAGAAGTGCTTTTATTAGTGCTTAAAATAGAATTACTTTGGTAGAAGTGGCACATCGCAATAGCTAAAGCATCGCTGGCATCTAAAAATGTTGGCGTACTATCTATATTTAATGTTTTAGATAAAATATTGCAGACCTGCTCTTTAGAAGCTGCTCCATTGCCACATATCGCAATTTTTGCCTTTCGTGGTGCATATTCATAAATGGGTATTCCCCTGTTACTGGCAGCTAATATCGCTGCAGCTTGAGCCCTGCCTAATTTTAATATAACCTGGGCATTTTTATCCATAAAAGGTGACTCAATTGCCATTATATCGGGATTGTATTTTTCACAGATTCTTGAAATTTCTATAAATATTTTATTAAGTTTAGCATAGGCATCTTTTTCTTTTCTCATATCAAGTATTCCCATATTCAGGTATTCAGCCTTGTTATTAGTGATACGTATCAGACCATATCCAAGTAGGTTTGTACCTGGATCTATGCCTATAATTATTTGATTATCTATCATGTTATTATATTATTTATAAAGCCCGAGCTAGTATCAGTTCGGGCTTATAATCTAGTTATGTAGAGTCTTAATCAATATAGTCAAAACCTGTATAAGGTCTTAATGCCTCAGGTATCATAATTTTACCATCTACCTGATTATCCTCAAGAAGTGCTGCTACCACTCTTGGTAATGCTAAAGAACTTCCATTTAGAGTATGGCATAATTGAGTTTTAGCATTTTCATCTTTGTATCTTAAATGTAATCTGTTTGCTTGGTAATCTGCAAAATTGGATACAGAGGATATTTCTAGCCATCTTTGTTGAGCAGCAGACCATAGTTCAAAATCATAAGTAATAGCTGAAGTAAAGCTCATATCACCTCCGCATAATCTTAAAATTCTGTATTTTAGTCCAAGTTTTTTGATAATGCTCTCTACGTGATTAAGCATTTGCTCAAGAGCCTTGTCAGAATCTTCTGCTTTTTCAACCCTAACAATCTCAACTTTATCAAATTGGTGTAGTCTGTTAAGACCTCTCACATCTTTTCCATATGAGCCTGCTTCTCTCCTAAAACAAGGGGTATATGCAGTCATTTTTTGAGGTAGCTCATTAGATTGAAGTATTACATCTCTGAATATATTTGTAACAGGAACTTCTGCTGTTGGTACTAAATATAAATCATCTTGAGATACATAATACATTTGTCCTTCCTTATCAGGTAACTGTCCTGTGCCGAAACCTGATGCTGCATTTACCACAACTGGTGGTTCAACTTCAAGATAGCCAGCCTTAGTATTTTCATCTAAGAAAAAGTTGATTAGAGCTCTTTGCAATTTTGCACCCTTACCTTTGTATACAGGGAATCCAGCTCCAGTAAGTTTTACACCTAAATCAAAATCAATAAGGTCATATTTCTTGGCCAAATCCCAGTGTGCAAGTGCATCTTTTGCTAGCTTAGGATCTTCTCCACCTTCTTTTACAATTTCATTATCTTCAGCACCTTTACCTGCTTTTACAATATCAAATGGAAGATTGGGTAAGAGAACAAGGCAGTTTTCTAATTCCTTATTATTAGCCTCTTCTGCCTTAGCAATTTCAGTTGATTTTTCCTTTAAGCTTGCAACTTCTGCCTTTACTTTTTCTGCTTCCTCTTGCTTAGACTCTTTCATTAATTTTCCAATTAATGCAGCTTTTTGTTTTTGTGTAGCAAGTATGGCATCATTTTCAGTTTGCAAAGCTCTTCTTTTAGTATCTAGCTCAAGAATCTTTGCTACTAAGTCTTTAGCATCAAAGTTTTTAACTTTTAATTTTTCAATAACAAACTCTGGTTTGTCTCGAAGTAATTTGAGTGTTAGCATAATAATCAATGTTATAATAATAAAGGGACTGCAACTTACTCGAAGTGCAATCCCTTTTCTTTTTCATCAACCTCCGAGTTTAGTTCTCTAAAGGTTCTACCGAAACGTAAGATTTGTCGTTTCTCTTTCTGATAAATTTCACTTTACCATCTACAAGTGCATATAGTGTATGATCTTTACCCATACCTACATTTTTATCTGGATTGTGAACAGTTCCTCTCTGGCGAACGATAATGTTACCAGCTTTTACGAATTGCTCTCCAAATTTCTTAACTCCAAGTCGTTTACTATGTGATTCACGACCGTTCTTTGAACTCGATTGACCTTTTTTATGTGCCATAATTAAAATCTCCTACAAAATTAAGCGATAGCGTCTATTTTAATTTTAGTTAATTTTTGACGGTGTCCATTAAGTTTTTGGAAACCCTTGCGACGTATCTTTTTGAATACTAATACCTTCTTAGCTTTGATGCTATCATCAAGCACAGTTGCTGAAACTACTGCACCCTCTACATAAGGAGCACCAATTTTTACAGCACCATCATTGTCAATAAGAAGAACCTTGTCAAATTTTACAGTCTCGTCTTTCTTTGCTTCAAGACGATTGACAAAAATAACTGAGCCAGCTTCTACTTTAAATTGCTGACCTGCAATGTCTACAATTGCGTACATAATCTAAAAATACTTTAGTTTTGGAACTGTAAGCGTCTAATCTTGATTAGAACTTGTCTAGCTTATCAGTCATAATTTACAGTTTGCAAATATAATATATTAAATATAAAATAGCAATAATTTTATAAGCTTAATATCGTAAAATTAGTTTCAGCCCAATTCCCCTCTTTCTTATTATATTTTTCAATTGAGTCCTTATTTACATATAGTTTGCAGTTTTCGCTTATGCCCTCAAAACATAGAATTCCAATCGGAAATGGATTGATAGGGTAGCAGTGTATGCTAGTAAGCTTAGTGCAATTACGAAAAGCTCTTGCTCCTATATTGCTTATAGTTTCTGGTAGCCTTATCTCATTTATGGAACTACATTCTTCAAATGCACTATTCTCAATAGATTTTATAGAATTTGGTAGTACTATGTTTTCTAGATTCTTGCAATCTGTAAATAATCCAGCACTTATGACAGTAAGAGAGTTTGGTAGTGTCATAGAACTTATTCCTGTATAAGCAAAAGCACCTTCTTCAATTCTTGTAATTCCATCTGATAACTCTATGCTTTTTAGGCTGCTGCAATGTGCAAATGCTGACTCTCCTATGCTGGTTACAGATTTAGGAATTACAATATTATTTAATTTGCTACAATCTCTAAATAGAGAATTTGATATGCTTTTTAAGCTATTTGGCAGTTTTACTTCTGTAAGATTATTACATCTGGAAAAGGCTTCTGCCTCAATGTTTATAACTGAATTAGGAATGTTTATTCTCTGAAGATTTTCGCATTGACTAAATGCTATGTATTCAATACTTTCTGTGTTGTCAGGTAGGCTTAATTCTATTAATGAGCTCATATTAAAGAACATACCAGTACTTATACTGTTGTTTTTAGTCGCTATCGCCTCAAAATTTATGCCTTTCTCCTGTAATTCTTTTTGCCCAGCATTCTTTAGTTGTAGACTGTATGAACCTCCTTTTACAATTCTAGCCTTGCTTAGATTAAGCGTTTGTAAGCCCTGTATTTCTGTTCTTAGATAGTTAATGTCATCTCCATTAATATCACCTTTAATAATAAGTTTATTTATGTTTCTACCTGTATATTTGGAACTTATAGCTTGTTTGAGATTACCTGCTGTAGTATTAACTATATTTTCATTCTCTGCTGCAGAGTCATTATCCCTATTCTTTTCTTTGTCCTTGTTAGGAACTTCCTTGTTTGTTTCAGTCTCTTGTTTTTCTTTTTCTTTAATGTGATTGTCTGTATTAGCCTTATGGCAAGACATTGTTAACATAGTGCTTAATAAAATAAGCGTAAAACCCTTTAATTGCATAATTGTATATAATTTTTAAAAAAGTGTGCAAATCTAATCTTTTTTTAGATAATTTGTATATGTTTATAGATTGAGTAATTATAAAATTATAAATAAATGGGAAATTTATTAGAGAATATAGTCTCAGTATCTTCTTCAGAGTTTGAACAATCTCTTATTAATAGTAAGTATTTAGCCCTATTAGATGTGCGTACGGAAGAGGAATTTTTGCAGGGACATATTTCAAATGCTATTAATATAGATGTATATGATCTTGATTTTGTACATAAAGTAAAAGAGCAATTTTCATCTAAAACACCCTTGCATATATATTGTCACGCAGGCGTAAGGAGTATGATGGCAGCACAATGCTTGATAGGGGAGGGGTATAAATTAGTTAATTTAGAATATGGTATAGTAGAATGGATAGATGAAGGGAAGGAAATTGTATACAAAGCTTTATGATATTTTTTTATTTGAAAAATAATTCTTATATTTGTCGGCCCATATAGTATGGGGTAATAACATAAATTAAAGATTTACAATTATTTATGCCAACAATTCAACAACTTGTCCGTAAAGGACGCGAGGCTGCTGAGAGTAAAAGCAAGTCTCGTGCTTTGGATGCATGTCCTCAAAAGAGGGGTGTATGTGTGCGTGTGTACACAACTACACCTAAGAAACCTAACTCAGCGATGCGTAAAGTTGCTCGTGTTAAGTTAACAAACTCTAAAGAGGTTAATGCTTACATTCCAGGAGAGGGACACAACTTGCAGGAGCACTCAATAGTGCTAGTTCGTGGCGGTCGTGTTAAGGACCTTCCTGGTGTGCGTTATCACATCCTTAGAGGTGCTTTGGATACAGCAGGTGTAGAAGGCAGGACTCAGTCTCGTTCTCTATACGGTGCTAAGAGACCAAAGAAATCTAAGAAGTAATTTTATTTTTTATTTTTAATTTTTAATCAAAATGAGAAAAGCGAAGCCAAGAAAGAGGATTCTACTTCCTGATCCAAAATTTCACGACACTTCAGTAACACGTTTCGTGAACAATCTAATGTTGCAGGGGAAGAAGAGTATCGCGTATTCAATTTTTTACGATGCCATTGATATGGTAGGCGAGAAGATGAAAGATTCTGACAAGGCTCCTCTAGATATTTGGAGGAAGGCTCTAGAGAATGTAACACCTCAAGTTGAGGTTAAATCTCGTCGTGTGGGAGGAGCTAACTTCCAAGTGCCTACTGAGTTGAGACCAGAAAGAAAGGTTTCAGTGTCAATGAAGAATATGATACTTTTCGCTCGTAAGCGTTCTGGCCACTCAATGGCAGAAAAACTTTGTGCTGAAATCATTGCAGCCTATAACAATGAGGGTGGTGCATTTAAGAGAAAAGAAGATATGCACAAGATGGCTGAGGCTAATAAAGCCTTCGCACATTTCCGTTTCTAATAGATAAGAGCAATGGCAAAAAGAGATCTTAGATTAACAAGAAATATCGGTATCGTTGCTCACATCGATGCAGGTAAGACCACTACTTCAGAGCGTATCCTATATTATACAGGTAAAATCCATAAGATAGGTGAGGTTCATGATGGTGGTGCTACAATGGACTGGATGGTACAAGAGCAGGAACGTGGTATCACTATCACTTCCGCTGCTACAACTGCCTTCTGGAATTATAACGGAGAAAGTTATCAGTTAAACCTTATTGATACTCCGGGGCACGTTGACTTTACTGTTGAGGTAGAGCGTGCGTTAAGAGTGTTAGACGGAACTGTTACAACTTTCGATGCGGTGGGACGTGTTCAGCCACAATCAGAGACTGTATGGCGTCAAGCAGATAAGTTTGGCGTTCCAAAAATTGCTTATGTAAACAAGATGGACCGTATTGGTGCTGATTTCCTTGCTTGTGTAGAGGAGATTAAGACAAAACTTGGTGCAACAGCAATTCCTATTTCACTTCCTATTGGACTTGAAGATAAATTTCAGGGTATAGTAGATTTGATTTCTCGTAAAGCTCTTATTTACGATTCAAATAATCCTAACTTAGTTAATTATACAGTTGAGGAAGTACCTGAAAACATGAAAGCTGATGTTGAACTTTGGAGAGAAAGGCTTGTAGAGGCTGCTGCAGAGTGTGACGAAAGCTTAATGGAAAAATTCTTTGAAGATCCAGAATCTGTAACTGATGAAGAAATTATAGCTGCTATCAGAAAGGGAACACTAGCAATGAAGATAGTTCCTGCTACTTGTGGTTCTTCATATAAAGATAAGGGCGTTCAGTTCTTACTTGATTCAGTTGCACGTTATCTACCTTCTCCAATTGATATTGGTGCTGTTAAGGCTACTGATCCTAAGAGTGGCGAAGAAACTAAGGTTAATCCTGTTGTAGAAGAGCCATTCTGCGGTTTGGTATTCAAGATTGCAACAGATCCTTATGTTGGTAGAATTGCTTACGTAAGAGCATATTCAGGTAAGCTTGATGGTGGTACATATGTTATCAATACTCGCTCAGGTAAGAAAGAGCGTGTATCAAGACTTTATCAAATGCACTCTAATCAACAAAAGCCTATTGACTTTGTTGAGGCAGGAGATATTTGTGCAGTAGTTGGATTTAAAGAGTTGCGTACAGGTGATACAATATGTAATGAAGCTCGTTTAGTTAACTTAGAGTCTATGGAATTCCCTGATCCAGTTATTGGTATTGCAGTTGAGCCTAAGACTCAGTCTGACTTAGAGAAATTGGGTGTAGCACTTAATAAACTAGCAGAAGAGGATCCTACATTTACAGTTAAGTCTGATCACGAAACTGGACAGACTCTAATTAGTGGTATGGGTGAGTTGCACCTTGATATTATTGTAGACCGTCTTCGTCGTGAGTTTGGTGTAGAAATTAACCAAGGTGCTCCGCAAGTTAATTATAAAGAGACTATTACTGGTACTATACAACATCGTGAAGTATTCAAGAAACAATCCGGTGGTCGTGGTAAATTTGCAGATATTATCGTAGAGATTGGTCCAGCTGATGAAGGCGTTATGGGACTTCAGTTCGATAACCAGGTTAAAGGTGGTAACGTACCTAAGGAATATATACCAAGTGTTCAGAAAGGTTTTGCTTCTGCAATGGCTAATGGTGTATTGGCAGGTTATGAGGTTCCTTCACTTAAGGTTACATTACTTGATGGTTCATTCCACCCAGTAGACTCTGACCAATTATCATTCGAGATTGCAGCAAGAATGGCTTTCCGTCACGCTTGTCCTAAGGCAAGTCCTGTACTTCTTGAGCCTATTATGAATCTTGAGGTTGTAACTCCAGAGGAGTACATGGGTGATATAGTTGGTGACCTTAACCGTCGTCGTGGTCAGATAAATGCTATGGATTCTACTGCAAATGGTGCAAGGATCATTAGGGCATTTGTTCCACTTGCTGAACAATTTGGTTATGTTACTGTATTACGTACTCTATCATCAGGTCGTGCTACAAACACTATGAGCTTTGATCACTATTCTGAAGTTCCTAGCAACCTTGCTAAGGAAGTTATAGAAAAGAGTGGATATAAGGCTTCTGATGATGACGAATAAAAGTTTAATAGGATAAAAGAAATTTGATATGGGTCAAAAAATTAGAATAAAACTCAAATCATTCGATCATATGCTACTTGATAAGTCA
Source organism: Candidatus Cryptobacteroides sp. (assembly GCA_029257745.1). Lineage (GTDB taxonomy): Bacteria > Bacteroidota > Bacteroidia > Bacteroidales > UBA932 > Cryptobacteroides. The sequence goes on from JARIAS010000024.1 coordinate 37,358, forward strand.
GCTAAGAAGATCGCTGATACAGTGACAAGTACTGGTGCTAAGGTTTGTGGACCAATTCCACTTCCTACAGACAAGAAAATTTTCACTGTCAATCGTTCTACTTTCGTAAATAAGAAGTCAAGAGAGCAGTTTGAGCTTAGTTCTTACTGCAGGCTATTAGATATTCAAGACTCAAATGCTAAAACAGTTGATTCTTTGATGAAGCTAGAATTGCCTTCAGGAGTAGAAGTCGAAATAAAAGTTTAATAAAAATTCGTTATTTAAGAATTTTTTACTATATTTGCAGAGTCGTTTGAGAGAACGGCTCTATATCGGGTCCCATAGCTCAGTTGGTTAGAGCATCTGACTCATAATCAGGGGGTCACAGGATCATGCCCTGTTGGGACCACAAAGAGAGATTATTCGCAAGGATAGTCTCTCTTTTGTTTTTTTTATAGAAGTTGTTTAGAAATTAAATTACTATAAAATTGTTCATTTGTTTTGTAGATGATAAATGTAAATTAAATATAGAGGTGCTAAGCTAATTGAAAAATAAAGCTTAAATTATAAATATAAGCTGTTTTATTATACATAAAATATTTTGTAACTTTATATAATTGTTAAATCTTAAAAATTATAAAGAAATGTTAAGTGTAGGTGATAAGATGCCTAGTTTT
>JARIAS010000018.1 GCA_029257745.1 Candidatus Cryptobacteroides sp.
AAAAAAAGACCTGAACATCAAATGATATTCAGGTCTCAAAGAACGGCGGCTACCTACTCTCCCAACTGGTATGTCAGTACCATCGGCGCAAGTGAGCTTAACTTCTCTGTTCGGAATGGGTAAAGGTGGATCCTCACCGCTAAAACCACCGCAGTATATGTCTGAGAGAAAATAATTAGTTTCTTGGCGTCAATGTATTGCTACATCGTATCTTTCCTAGAGAAAGATTTTGGGCTATTAGTACAGGTCGACTAAGTACATCACTATACGTACATCTCCTGCCTATCAACGTGGTAGTCTCCCACGACCCTATAAAGAAGTCTCATCTTGAAGACGGCTTCGCGCTTAGATGCTTTCAGCGCTTATCCTGACCAAACGTGGATACCCGGCGGTGCAACTGGCGTCACAACCGGTAAACCAGAGGTTTGTCCGACCCGGTCCTCTCGTACTAAGGTCAGTCCTCCTCAAACTTCTAACGCCCACAACAGATAGAGACCGAACTGTCTCACGACGTTCTGAACCCAGCTCGCGTGCCACTTTAATCGGCGAACAGCCGAACCCTTGGAACCTGCTCCAGCCCCAGGATGTGACGAGCCGACATCGAGGTGCCAAACCGCTCCGTCGATTTGAGCTCTTGGGAGCGATCAGCCTGTTATCCCCGGAGTACCTTTTATCCTTTGAGCGATGGCCCTTCCATGTGGAACCACCGGATCACTTTGCCCTACTTTCGTACCTGCTCGACTTGTTAGTCTCCCAGTCAAGCTCGCTTGTGCCAATGCACTCTGCGTGTGATTACCATTCACACTGAGCGAACCTTTGGAAGCCTCCGTTACTCTTTTGGAGGCGACCACCCCAGTCAAACTACCCACCAAGCGGTGTCCCTCTCGCAAGGTTAGACCCCCGCTAAATGAAGGGTGGTATTTCAACAACGACTCCATACTTACTAGCGTAAATATCTCATAGTCTCCCACCTATCCTACACATCATTTAGCAAAGATCAGCGCTAAGCTATAGTAAAGGTTCACGGGGTCTTTTCGTCCCGTTGCGGGTAAGCGGCATCTTCACCGCTACTACAATTTCACCGAGCTCACGGCTGAGACAGTGCCCAGATCGTTACACCATTCGTGCAGGTCGGAACTTACCCGACAAGGAATTTCGCTACCTTAGGACCGTTATAGTTACGGCCGCCGTTTACTGGGGCTTCGATTCAGACCTTCGCTTGCGCTTAGCCCCCCTCTTAACCTTCCAGCACCGGGCAGGTGTCAGGCCATATTCGTCATCTTAACGATTTTGCATAGCCTTGTGTTTTTGTTAAACAGTCGCCTGGGCCATTTCTCTGCGCCCAACTTGCGTTGGGTCCCCTTATCCCGAAGTTACGGGGTCAATTTGCCTAGTTCCTTAGCCGTGATTCACTCGAGCACCTTAGGATTCTCTCCTCACCCACCTGTGTCGGTTTACGGTACGGGCCGATATACTCTTATCGATTTGAAAATTTTCTCGCAAGTCTGTTTACCTACATTATCCAATTGCACGTGTGCTCTCGGTACTGTCTCATTTCATACTTTCGTACTACGTGATTCAACGAAGAATTCCGTCTCTCCGCAGTAGTGTCACTCCTCGGTCTTTTCAAATCCCGTATAACGGGTGCCGGAATATTAACCGGCTTCACATCTCATACCCCTTTCGGGTTTTGATTAGTACCCGACTTACCCTGATCCGTTTAGCGTAGCTCAGGAAACCTTGGGTTTTCGGTGTGAGTATTTCTATACTCATTATCGTTACTTATGCCTACATTTTCTTTTCACGCCGCTCCAGCATATCTCACAATACACCTTCTACGCTGACGTCAATGCTCCCCTACCACTGTACCTCACGGTACAGTCCATAGCTTCGGCGGCAGTCTTGATGCCCGGTCATCATCCACGCAACTTCGCTCGACTAGTGAGCTGTTACGCACTCTTTGAATGAATAGCTGCTTCCAAGCTAACATCCTAGCTGTCTATGCGATGTCACCTCGTTCTATCTCAACTTAAACTGCTCTTGGGGGCCTTAGCTGATGGGCTGGGCTCTTACCCTTTCGCCAATGGACATTAGCACCCACTGACTCACTCCCGATATCAACCTGTAAGCATTCGGAGTTTATCTGGAATTGATAGGCGGCGAAGCCCTCGCTTCCAATCAGTAGCTCTACCTCTTACAGGCACTATCGAGGCTGTTCCTAAAAACATTTCGGGGAGTACGAGCTATCTCCCAGTTTGATTAGCCTTTCACCCCTACCCTCATCTCATCCAAGCCCTTTTCAACGGAAACTGGTTCGGTCCTCCAGAGCATGTTACTGCTCTTTCAACCTGGACAAGGGTAGATCACTAGGTTTCGCGTCTACTCATACTGACTATTTCGCCCTTTTCAGACTCGCTCTCGCTTCGGCTTCGATCCTGAAGATCTTAACCTTGCCAATATGAAGTAACTCGTAGGCTCATTATGCAAAAGGCACGCCGTCGCTAATTACTTAGCTCCGACCGCTTGTAAACGAACGGTTTCAGGTTCTATTTCACTCCCCTACTCGGGGTGCTTCCCACCTTTCCTTCACAGTACTGGTTCGCTATCGGTCTTCTAGAAGTGTTTAGCCTTTCGGGATGGTCCCCGATGATTCAGACAGGATTTCACGTGTCCCGCCCTACTCAGGTGGTAGATAGCTCCTATAATTTTTACCTATACGGGGGTCTCACCCTCTTCGCCATACTTTTCCAAGTATTTCTAGTTCTATTATATTCGCATAGCTCTACTCCTACAACCCCATCAAGTCCGTAAACTCAATGGTTTAGGCTCTGTCCCTTTCGATCGCCACTACTCAGGATATCGATTATTTCTTTCTCTTCCTACAGGTACTAAGATGTTTCAGTTCCCTGCGTTCGCCCCTAACTATTGTTAGGTATACAGTCTTCAACTGTATGGGTTGCCCCATTCGGACATTCACGGATCATAACCTGTTTGCAGTTCCCCGTGACTTTTCGCAGCTTACCACGTCCTTCTTCGCCTCTAGAAGCCTAGGCATCCTCCGTTCGCTCTTCTTCTCTTTCTCTTTTGTGAATCTTTGCGACTCTTGCTGAAATTCGCATTCCAACAATGCCATCTCTTATTCTTTGAACTCGTTTGCCTGAAATTGCAGTCCCTATTCTTGCAACTAACACGATTTGACTCGTAATTTTTTAAGAATACAAACTGATAATTTCTTTTTTCTTACCTCTTATTCTCTCTCAATATTTTCAATGAACTGTCGTTTATTTTCAAACGGATTGCAAAGATAGGTACTTTTTTTATATATCCAAACATTTTAAAGATTTTTTATGCAAATTTTATTAAAAAAGGCAAAAATCTGCTGTTTTTCTAAGTTTAGCATAACTATACGGCCTTATAAGCTAGCCATAAAATTAAAATCTGCAAGTTTCCCACATCATAGAGTTTGCCTCAATCTTACTTTAAAAACATTGTCTCCCTATCACACGGTAACACAAATTACAAGTTTAATTGTATAGAAAAATTACAGCTTTTATGAAAAAAGGAAATATAATGAAGGCTTGTTTAAACATGAAACGAGCAAAAATTATCAATTCTACATACTAGGTCACTATAAAAAATACATGTACACATATACAATACGGCAAGAATTTATAATCTATACAACAAAGTATGAAGAATATTTATTCACATAACAATATGAAAATAACTCATAAATTCTACGTATAATCTATACAATCATAGTTTGCTCTGTATCATAATCTTTTATAAATATTTACTAATGTGCATATTAGAAATATTTTACTCTATAAGTGTACAAGAGTGATTTATTATAGCATCAAGTTACATTATATTGCAGATCTTATAGCAACACTTAACTATGACTGAAGTATATATACCTACTCCTTTTTAATAAGGATAGGGCTAACTACCACGTTGTCAGGCATGAAATATACACATAGTAAATATACTTATAACTCTTGTACTCATGGTCAAAATCTTGCTATTATAAATACGAATAGAGTCACTAAAAAATATATTTTAGATGATTATTTAGTATATTGCATAAAATATTGATAAGTATGGAAAAGATTTTAGATAGATTTTTAAGATATGTAGCTATCGACACTCAATCTGACGATAGCTCTGAAAGCCAACCAAGCACAAACAAGCAGCTCAATCTATCCAGATTATTGCTTAGCGAGCTAGAAGGAATGGGACTAGACGCAAAACTAGATGAATATGGCTATGTCACAGCAAGTATCCCCTCTAATATTGATAAAAAAGTCCCTACGGTGGCATTTATATCACATGTAGACACTTCTCCTGATGCTAGTGGAAAAGATATTAAGCCACAAATCATTAAAAATTATAATGGTGAAGACATTGAGCTTAAAGGAGTAGAAGGTCTTACAATGAAGGTTAAAGACTTTCCCGAATTATCTATGTATGTAGGTCAGACTCTAATAACTACTGATGGCACTACTCTGCTTGGAGCCGACGACAAGGCAGGAGTAGCAGAGATTATGTCAGCAGTGGAATATATAACTACACATCCAGAATTTAAACACGGGGAAATAAAGATAGGATTTACACCTGATGAGGAAATAGGTAGAGGTGTAATAAAATTTGATGTAAAAGCTTTCGGAGCAGACTTTGCTTACACAATGGATGGTGGGCAAATAGGTGAGCTAGAGTTTGAGAATTTTAATGCTGCATCAGCACAAATACATATACAAGGTAGAAATGTTCACCCAGGATACGCCAAAAATAAGATGATAAATGCGATTATTATCGCAAATGAGCTAAATATGCTATTACCTGTTGAACAAAGGCCAGAATTTACAAGCGGATATGAAGGTTTTTTTCATATATATAAGATGAATGCAAGTGTGGAAGAAGCTCAATTAAGCTATATAATAAGGGATCACGATAGGGAAAAATTTGAGGATAAAAAGAAATTAATGCTTTCTTGCATAGATTTTATTAACAACAAATACGGAAAAGGTACAGCTACAATTACGATAAACGACCAATACTTTAATATGAGGGAAAAGGTAGAACCTCATTACCATATTGTTGAAAAAGCAGTGGAAGCAATGAAAAAAGAAGGAATAACAGCTATAATAAAACCTATCAGAGGTGGTACAGATGGGGCAAATCTCTCATATAAAGGATTACCTTGTCCAAATATCTTCGCTGGTGGACATAATTTTCACGGAAAAATGGAGTTTGTGCCTTTAGAAAGTATGGAAAAAGCTGTTGCTGTTATTAAAAATATTATAGAACTATACGCAAAAGATTAGTTATAAAAAACTATAGTGTTATATACATTTTATTAAAAACACAATTCCATATAAACTATTATCACAATTATTTGTATCTACAAACTCATTGCAATACTAATAATGTATTTGTCAAGTCCCTTATGATAACAATATAGTAGAAAAGTGCCATAAAACAAGAACATGGATAAAATAAAGAATATACGTAATAGTTGCAATAAATACAGTAGTAAAATACCGGATATAAGGTATGAAACAGAACTACTGTAAATATGGATAACAATTACGACAGTTTAACATCAAAGGTGCCACATGCTAAACAGAAACTAAGTATGACAAACACAGGCATATGTGATAGACATTAAGCTAGCATAATAAAAAGGAGGCAAATGCCTCCTTTTTATTTATTTTTAGTATAATCCAAATCTTATTAAGATATAATATTCATTTGCTTAGCAACCTTAATAAAGGCTTCAATAGCCCTATCTAAATGCTCTCTTGTATGTGCTGCAGACAACTGAACTCTAATACGGGCCTGTCCCTTAGGAACAACTGGATAATAGAAACCTGTTACGAATATACCTTCTTTTGCCATAGCTGAAGCAAAATCTTGAGATAATTTAGCGTCATAAAGCATTACAGCACAAATTGCTGATTGAGTAGGCTTAATATCAAAGCCAGCCTGTGTCATCTTTTCAACAAAATATCTAACATTTTCCTGCTGACGATCATGTAATTCATTTGACTCATTCAATATTTTTAGCATCTCTATACCAGCAGCAACAATCATTGGTGGAAGAGAATTTGAAAATAGATAAGGTCTTGAACGCTGACGTAACATATCTATAATCTCCTTGCGTCCAGTAGTAAATCCACCGACTGAACCACCAAAGGCCTTACCTAAAGTTCCTGTAAAGATATCAATCTTTCCATAACAATCGAACTGCTCAGCAACACCCCTTCCACTAGCACCTACAACACCTGCTGAATGACTTTCATCTACCATTACTAGGGCATCGTATTTCTCTGCTAGAGCACAAATCTTATCCATAGGAGCCACATTGCCATCCATAGAAAATACTCCATCTGTACATATTATACGGAACCTCTGGGCCTGTGCTTCTTTCAGGCATCTCTCTAGATCAGCCATATCTGCATTAGCATATCTATACCTAACAGCCTTACATAACCTAACCCCATCTATAATTGAAGCATGATTAAGTGCATCTGAGATAATTGCATCTTCAGCAGTCAATAAAGGCTCAAACACACCTCCATTGGCATCAAAACATGAAGCATATAATATAGTATCTTCAGTTTTAAAGAATTTTGATATTGCCTCCTCTAATTCCTTATGCAAATCCTGTGTACCGCAAATAAACCTAACAGAGGACATTCCAAAACCTCTCTCATCCATTGCCTTTTTAGCGGCAGCAATCAAACGAGGAGAATCTGCTAAACCAAGATAATTGTTAGCACAAAAATTTAAGGCAGTACTACCATCTTCTAATGTAATCTCTGCAGATTGAGCAGAAGCGATGTTTCTTTCTTTTTTATAAAGTCCTGCTTCTTTAATAGAAGCTAATTCTTCTTTAAGAAAGTCTTGAAATTTACCGTACATAATATATTGTTTTATAGTCTTATTATTATCTATATCATTGTTATATAAGCATATAGCAAGGAGACAGAGAAATGCAAACTCTTTGTCTTCTATCGCTTAACAAAAGTACAAAATTATTTAATATATAGTAATAAATTCTAGTTAAATCTAAGCTGGATATATAAGAATTTATTATATTTGCATAGATTTGCTTATGAATTTATAGCAAAATAATTAATATTATAATATTATGGGATTTTTAACTAACGAAAAATTAACAATCGTCGGCGCTGCTGGTATGATTGGTTCAAACATGGCTCAAACAGCTATGATGCTTAAACTTACTCCAAACATCTGTCTATATGATGTTTATGAACCTGGTCTACAAGGAGTAGTTGCTGAGATGAAACATTGTGGATTTGAAGGTTTCAACCTTAGCTATACAACAGATCCTGCTGTTGCATTTAAAGACGCTAAATACATTATATCTTCAGGTGGTGCACCACGTAAGGAAGGTATGACACGTGAGGATTTGCTAAAAGGAAACTGCCAAATAGCTGAGGACTTTGGCAAGAATGTAAAAAAATATTGCCCAGATGTTAAACATATCGTAGTAATATTCAACCCAGCAGATCTTACAGGCTTAGTTGTTTTACTTCACTCAGGTCTTAAACCTTCTCAGGTAACAACTCTTGCAGCTCTTGACTCTACACGTTTACAAACTGCACTTTCTGAAGAATTTGGAGTACTTCAAAGCAAGGTAACAGGAACTTACACTTATGGTGGACACGGTGAGGCTATGGCAGTATTTGCTTCTAAGGTTAAAGTTGATGGAAAGCCTCTTTCTGAAATGGGTCTTAGCGAAGAAAAATGGGCTGAGATTAAGCACAAGACTGTTCAAGGTGGTGCTAACATTATTAAATTGCGTGGTCGCTCATCATTCCAAAGTCCTGCATACTTATCAGTTAAAATGATAGAAGCAGCTATGGGTGGAGAAGAGTTTACTCTTCCTGCTGGAACATATGTAAAAGAAGGTGAATACAAAAATGTAATGATGGCAATGCCTACAATAATTACTAAAGAGGGTGTACAATGCAATGAAGTCGAAGGTACAACTGAAGAAATTGCAGCTTTAGCATCTTCATACCAACACCTTTGCAAAATGCGTGATGAAATCATTAGCCTAGGCATAATCCCAGCTGTTGAAGACTGGAAAAAAGCTAATCCAAACCTATAATCTGATAACTATCTCAGATATACGAGATTAAATAAATATAGCTACTCTTTTAATCTACAAAAGAGTAGCTATTTCTTTATAAAAAACGCTTATATAAATAATAACTATTTAATATTAACACTATATTAAGAATCACTGTGTTAAATGTAAAACAAGTTCTACCTCCTATAAATAAAAAAGGGCTAGGCATAAATCTATACCTAGCCCTTTAATGATATTTAATAATCTTATTCTTCTAACTTAAGATTAAATTTTGCAAACTCTATATCATTTAGCATTCTTTGTTCAAATGCTTTAGATCTTCTAGCACCTTTCAAATGCTTAGTTAACTCTGATGTATTACCCATACGAGCAGCAGCCACAGCTCTGATATAATCTGCACGTGGACATTTACATTTGATTGCAGAATTTACTTTTGCGTTTTGATTAGTCAATAAATAAAGAACAGCCTCATTAGCATCATTTGTACCTTCAAATATTTCTAGAGCCTTCTTATATTGACCTTCTAAGATATAGATAACACCAATATTTTCTTTAGCTGCCTTAGTATTTGATTTTACAAATAATCTCTTAGCTTCTTTATAATCACCCTTACGTAAAGCCACAACTCCTAAAGCATTATCAAGTTCTTCATCTTGTTCCTTAACAGATTTAAGCACTGCTTCTGCTTCAGCAATATTATCTAAAGATAATAAGATTGCAGCCTTATTAAACTTAGCACGCTCACTATCAAACTTTTCTACTGCCTTTGTATAAAGAGCTAATTTATCTTGACGATTTCTCACTAAAGTAGCTGCACGAAGTAAAGCCTCTTCATCTAAAATATCAATATTATTTTCAATATTTTGAAGTAATTCTTCACTTGTAAAGTTCTTATACTCTACATTTGCAATAAATCTAGCACGACGAAGCTCTGGAAGTATAGACTTTTTCAATGCAGTAAAGACTTGAGACATATTTCTTATCTCAGATTCACGTACTGCTGGATCACTATACATAGATAATACTCTTAATATTAGCTCCTTATCCTCAATATTAGACTTACGTACCAAATCCTGGAAACCCTTCCAATCTTCGCCAAGACTCTTCATCTCTGGAGATAATACATCCTCACCTTTCATAGTTTTAGTCCATGCCTTACCTGCAGTATTTGCACGTTTTCCTGAAAGTTTTGTGTTGAACTTTTCAGAACCTTCTGGTGAAGCATAAGCAACTACCTCTGTACTCTTTAATGTCTTTCTCTCATTAGCTTTAATCTCTTTTAAGGCCTCTTTGAAAGCTTTAATAGAATTAGATTTCAACTCTTTTGAACGTACATTTGAAGAATTTACAGTATATAGTATTTGTCCCTCAGCAGATTGTTGTATAACATCTTGATAGTTATCTTTCTTTAGAGGAACATAGCCATCAAGTTCTGCTAACATATATGTAGTGTTACAACCTGATGCAACAAATTTTTCTGGAAGATTATATACTTTATCACCTGATTTTACTTGTGCACGAAGCTTTAAAGTTGCTTTTTCCATCCCTTTTTTATATGCGAAGTGTATTCTTTCTTTTACAGTCATACCTTCCTTTGAGATAGTCTTAAAGTTATCCTTAACTTTAGCTCCTTGATAAACAAATGGCTCTAATTTCAATTCAGTTCCTTGATATTCCAATACAGGTGTAACTTCTAACACTGCCTTTGGATTAAAATAAGATTTAGGGAAACTAACTGTAAGCTCTGCATCAACAGAACCTGCAATTACTTCAAGAACAGCAGGTTCGCTAGTAACTTTCACTGTATCTGCAAGTTCTACCATTTTAGAAACTGAAGAACATGCAACAATAGCCATTACTAACATAGCTGTTGATAAAAATTTTACAACTTTTTTCATGTTAATTTATTTTAATTATATTAATTTTCACATTAAGTCCAATCTAGAAAAGAATAGACTTGTTGCAAATATACTAATTTATTTAGTTTTTTACTGATTGTATTCAATTTATTTATTCCCTTTTCTTAACTTTGTACAATATATGGATACACAAGATTTACAAAGGATTAAAAATAAATACGACATCATTGGTAATGATGCTGGATTAAATATAGCTTTAGAGACGGCTGTAAAGGTTGCAGGCGTGGATATTACAGTACTCATATCTGGTGAAAGTGGTGTAGGAAAGGAAGTAATACCTAAAATAATACACCAAAATAGTAAAAGAAAGAATGCTAAGTACTTTGCCATAAATTGCGGGGCAATACCAGAAGGCACTATTGACGCAGAGTTATTTGGGCACGAAAAAGGCTCTTTTACTGGTGCGATAGAAGCAAGAAAAGGCTATTTTGAAGAAGCTAATGGAGGCACACTATTCTTAGATGAAATTGGTGAACTGCCCTTGGCATCACAAGCCAAATTACTTAGAGTTCTACAATCTGGGGAATATATGAGAGTCGGTTCATCTAAGGTCAATAAAACAGACGTCAGAGTAATTGCTGCAACAAATGTTAATCTAGAACATGCTATATCCAAAGGAAAATTTAGGGCTGACTTATATTACAGACTTAATGCGGTACAAATAAATATGCCAGCATTAAGAGATAGAAAAGACGATATATATCTACTATTCAGAAAGTTTACATCTGATTTTTCTGAAAAGAATGGAAGGAAGAAAATAAGTTTAAGCAACGATGCAATAGCATTACTCAGCAATTACAGATGGCCAGGAAATATCAGACAGTTAAAGAATATTGCAGAAAGAGTAGCTGTGCTAGAATCGCCTGAGTTAAGTAGCAATGATACTGGACGTTATGAAATAAATGCAAGGCAGTTACAAGTCCATATGCCAAAGGAAAACTTAGACTCGCTACCTGTTTTAGTGCATAACAATAATGATCTGCATGACAATGATAAAGTGAAAATATTTGAACTTTTACATAGTCTTAGTAATGAAGTTAATAGACTAAAAAAAATAGTTGAAGCATCTAATCTTTCTATGCTTAATATGCAGCAAGAAGATGATAGAATCATCAATATTCACAATAATATATTACCACCTGCAAAAAAAGACAATATTCAAGATAATCCATATCATTGGGATAGAAATATCTCACAAGCCATAGAAATCCAAAGAGATGACAGGATACCGAACACAAATGAAGATATTGATGACCAGGATAATAGCACACATGAAGAGCCTGTATCAACAGACGATCTTTTCTCTATAAAGAAAAATAGTCTAGATCTGATAAAAAAGGCTCTTGAAAAACATGATGGCAATAGACGCAAAGCTGCTAAAGAATTAGGCATATCCGAAAGAACATTATATAGAAAATTATCGCAAGACCCGAATCACAATGAAGAATAAAATCATCATAAGAATAATTGGATTATTAAGTACATTGCTTATATGCACTAGTTGTGGTATATATTCTTTTTCCGGCACATCAATTCAACCTGATGTCAAAACGGTAACAATTAACTATTTTGAATATAAAGCACTTACTGTCAATCCAAATCTAAGTTCCTTACTTACAGAAAAAATGAAGGAAAAGTTTAAGAACTTAACAAGACTAAGCGAGGTGGAACTTGATGGAGATCTAGAAATTGAAGGAAGTATAACAAATTACACAGTCACCTCTATTGCTGTTACAGCCAATGAGGTTGCAGCACAAAATAGACTAACCGTCAGTGTAAATATTAAGTTTACAAACAGAAAATACCCTGAAGAGAATTTTACACGCTCTTTTTCAGCATATTCTGACTATGACTCATCTAACAATCTAGATGCCGTAGAAAGTTCACTTACTGAAGAGATTGTTGAAAAACTTTGTGAGGATATATTTAATGCTAGCGTTGCAAATTGGTAGTTATGGGAAGTATTAATATAAAAACTCTTAATTTGGAGGAATTAACAGGGCTTATTAATTTATACCCTTGGTATGCTGCTGCCCGTAAAGAATTATGCTTAAGAATGGCGAAAATAGCAGGCGAAAATTGGGGTAAACAAAATTTCGTAGACGCATCCTTATTTATTATTGATAGGAATAAGATTTATGATATTTATAATGCCAACAAAGAGAGCAACTACTATGATAAACAGGTGACAGATCTTGTGAAAAACCTAATTTCTAAAAAGTCTGAGAAGAAAGAAAATATAGAATCTAATGCTCAATACATAGTTGGAGGAGACTATTTTAGCAGACAAGACTATGATCAGGCTTCAATGGAAGAAGACAAATTAATAGCTAGATTATATAAAAAGAAAACAGATAAAGTTATAAATAACAAAGACAATAGCTCTAATTTAGGCTTTTATACAGAAACTTTAGCTAAGATTTATACAGAACAAGGCTATTTTATTGAGGCAAAAAAGATTTATCAACAACTTCTCTTGAATTTTCCAGAAAAAAATGCTTACTTTGCATCTCTTATTGAAGATTTAGAGAAACTGACAAATAATTAATCAATTATGAATACACTTTTCGTCATATTGACAATCCTTGCAGTTATAGCAAGTGTGCTTCTTGTTGCAGTTGTATTGCTACAAAATGGTAAAGGTGAAGGTTTAGCTAGCAACTTTGTAGCTGGGAACCAAACTTTTGGAGTCAGACAAACAGCTGATATGCTAGAGAAAATAACATGGGGTTTGGTAACATTTATCCTTGTTATAGCTATAAGTAGCTCTTTCACTCTAGGTAGTGGCTCTCAGAGTTCGGTTGATACAACAAGTGATAAGATAGAACAAAACTTATCTAAAGAACAAAACTCTAACATGCAAATGTTGCCAGTAGAACAAGAAAATCCTGCTGCACCAACACAAGAGTAAGCTTAACTAATATACAAATTAAGCATTAATAAAGCCGTGTAAGATATCTTACACGGCTTTATTAATATACAAATATAAATTATTCTGCTATTTCCAACACTTTTCCATTATCCTTAACCACAGTCTCCTTCCATTTTTTAGTATAACCAGGCTGTTGCAAACTATCAGGAATATGCTTAGAATAAGGGCTATGAATAAATTCAC
>JARIAS010000022.1 GCA_029257745.1 Candidatus Cryptobacteroides sp.
TCTCGTACAAAACGTAAGCCTACACCAGATTTCAAAGATAGTTCTTCTTGCGTCAGATTATATTGCTTTCGTAACTTTTTAACCGTAATAGAAAGATTATTCATAATACTTTACGTTAAAATACTTAATTTCAAATAAATCTTACACCTAAGCATAAATCAAACAAATGAGTTCTTTAACTTTTCTGCATTCTATTTATACCTTTTCGGATACAAAGTTAATACAACTATTCAACATTATACCATTATGGGTATAATTTGTCACTACATTCTCATTATTATATCAGATAAGGTATAATTTATCTCATAAAAATATTCTTTAAAGAATCTTTGAAGTTCTATCTCACTTCATATTTTCTTATAGAGATAAACAATAACACAAGTTTACAACATACGTTATTCATAAAACATATAATTTTACAATAAACCCATAATTACCAACAACTTATACTAAAAACAAGAAAAAGAAATTTACAAATATAGCTTTATGCAAAAAGTCAATGCAATCTTCACAGGCTACTTGTATCTAACAAATTATATATTAACTTTGTGGGCTTCAAATTAAGCTATTTTAATAAAATTTTATACTATGCTTTCTACACCATTCAGACCTCGCCTTTTACAAAGTCTCAAAGGATATACCAAAGACAATTTCATAAAAGACCTAATGGCAGGCATCATTGTAGGCATAGTAGCCTTACCTCTTGCTATTGCCTTTGGTATAGCCTCAGGAGTAAGTCCTGAAAAAGGCATCATTACAGCAATTATCGGAGGCTTTATAGTCTCTGCATTTGGAGGAAGTTCTGTACAGATAGGAGGACCAACTGGAGCCTTTATCATTATAGTATATGGAATTATAGAAAACTTTGGTATAGAAGGACTTGCTCTTGCAACATTTATTGCCGGCATTCTACTACTTATAATGGGTATCTTCAAAATTGGTAGCATTATAAAATTCATTCCCTACCCTATAATAGTAGGATTTACTGCAGGCATAGGACTGACTATTTTTAGCACACAAATACCTGACTTCTTTGGTTTACACATAGACAAGATACCAAGTAGCTTTGCAGAAAAATGGATATGCTATTTTAATAACATCAACAGTATCAATATCTTATCCTTAACTTTTAGCGTACTAAGTGTCTTAATTATAGTAATTAGTCCCAAAATTTCTAAAAAAGTTCCAGGCTCACTAATCGCTATTATATTGCTAACTATTGTTTCATACATATTAAGAAAATATATGAATATACACGATATAGAAACAATAGGTGACAGATTTAGCATTATGGCAACAATGCCTAGCCCTCAAGGATTAGGCCTATCTTTTGACAAAATACAATACCTTCTTCCTCCTGCATTTACTATTGCTATGCTAGCAGCAATAGAATCCCTACTATCAGCATCAGTAGCAGACGGAGTAACAGGAGAACAACACGACTCAAACACAGAGCTCATAGCACAAGGCATAGCCAATGCAGTAGTACCCTTCTTTGGAGGTATTCCCGTAACAGGAGCCATTGCACGTACCATGACAAATATTAATAACGGAGGCAAATCCCCAATTGCAGGCATTATACACGCAGTTGTTTTACTCCTTATACTACTATTCCTTGCTCCTCTGACAAAGCATATCCCTATGGCCTGCCTAGCAGGAGTCCTAGTAGTTGTTGCCTACAATATGAGCAATATACGTACATTTAAGAAGCTGCTAAAGCACCCTAAAAGTGATGTATCCATACTGATTGTAACATTCTTACTCACAGTATTTTTAGATTTAACCATAGCAATTGAGGTTGGTATGCTTATAGCAATGGCTATGTTACTTAAAAGACTTAGTGACAGTACACGTATATCCGTATTTACAAAAAAAATAAATCTGAGTGCAGAGAGTGAAAGCAATAAGGATGAACATATTATATTACCCAAAGAAGTTGATGTATACGAAATAGATGGCCCATATTTCTTTGGGATTGCAAACAGATTTAACGAGGTAATAAGACAAACAAAAAGCCATCCAAAAGCACGTATTATACGTATGAGAAAAGTGCCATTTATGGATTCAACAGGCATCAACAATCTTTTCTCCCTCATACAAGCCTCACAAGAAGAAGGAATACATATTATTCTATCAGGCGTTAATGAAAAAGTACGTAAGATACTGCACAATGGCGGTATATCAAGTTTATTATCTGAAAATGACATCTGTTCAGACATTCATATTGCACTAAACAGATGCCAAGAATTAATATCTATGGACAATAAACAATAAAACTAGCTACTTCTTTTTATTCAATAAAGGAATAAATTTTGCATATCCAGACTTTTCCATATCTTCTTTTGGAATAAAACGTAAGGCTGCACTATTAATACAATAACGAAGTCCTCCCTTATCTTTAGGTCCATCATTAAATACATGACCAAGATGAGCATCCCCCAGTTTACTTCTTACCTCAACTCTCTGCATATTATGAGAATTATCTTTTTTCTCCTCTAAAAGCTTACTAGATATAGCCTGTGAAAAACTAGGCCAACCACAAGAAGAATCAAATTTATCGGTAGACAAAAACAAGGGTTCACCAGTAGTTATATCCACATAAATACCCTCTCTAAACTCATTCCAATACTTATTTGCAAAAGGACGCTCAGTAGCATTATTTTGAGTCACTTCATATTCAAGATAAGATAATTTCTGTTTTAACTCACTATCTGACAACCTTTTATACTCCAAAGTATCTACCTTATCCTTTTTCATATTAGCCTCTGCTGCATACTTAAACAAATGAGTAGGAATATGGCAATATCCATTCTTATGCTTATCTAAATAATCTTGATGATAGTCCTCGGCCTTATAAAAATTCTTTAAGGGTAAGCACTCTATGACTACAGCCTCTTTATAATTCAAAGCCAATTTATCCAAAGAATTTTGAATAATACTACTATCAGCAAGATCTGTATAATATACACCTGTTCTATATTGACTACCAACATCATAACCCTGCCTATTAAGACTTGTAGGATCAATTGTCTTATAATATAAATCTAAGAGCATATTAAGTCCTATATCTTCTGGATTATATACCACCTTTACTGTCTCAGCAAAGCCTGTTCTTCCAGTCTTAACATCTTCATATCCTACCTCTTTATCCAATAGACCATTGGCATAACCAACCTCAGTCTCCAATACTCCCCTAATTTGCTTAAAAAAATGTTCTGTCCCCCAAAAACACCCACCTGCAAAATATATTGTTTTTTTCATATCTCTAGCAATTAAATTATTAATACTCAATAACATTAAAACACTTAATAAAAAATAAAATCTCCCCTTCATAATTTATAATTTTCGCTAAAATATAAATTATTTTTGAATTATTCTAATTTAGAACAAGAATTTATAACATAGAAGATAAAATACCATCTTGCAATTCTGCAGACAAGACATCTAGCTATTCGTTTATTCCTCCCTCGCAATTTAACATTTCCAAACCTGCATAGTATTTTTTATAGCTATTATGTTCATTACTCCTAAATACCATTTAAGATTTGATTAACAACTTAATACAATAATATAGAGCATAATTTAAACTAAATTCCATATGTAATATGCAGATATACAATATGTACCTAAGAGTATTATTTAGCTATAACTGATTTAAAAGACTAGCTAAGAATGCAGAAAGAATAAAGTAACAACTTAATACATCAGATATACTGCCTAAATTTATTAGTTATACGACTATAAATAATGAAATAAGATATATTCAGCAGTTTATGATATAGACATTAAATATTGGCAGATGCAATATTAACTAGCTTTTATAAATATATAGCTAATACTCAAGATTTTCATTTAATGCCACAAAAGCATTCTTCTCTATCAATAATCTAAGCATCTCTTTTGCTGCTTTTTTACAATATGAGCCCTTAAGCAAGTGATAAGAGCCAACCATCTCTACTCCAGGATTATCAAGAACTATTGCCCTAAGATTTGGCATCTCTGATATACTACTCTTTGATAATATAGTCACTAGATTGCTACTTGATACCATATCTAACATAAAATGTATATCATTAGTCTCCAAACAAATATTGAATTTGTAGTTTTGGCCATAAAGTATATTATCAAAGGTACTCCTTGCCTGACTACCACGTATAGGTAATGCCAATTTATGCTTTTCAAGCTCACTCAAACGAATAGACTCCTGAGAAGCCAAAGGATTGTTACGACTAACAATAGCACACAAATCACTAACAAAAAGTATATTAGAATCAATATGCTCATAATATGTACTAGGCTTATAAGACAAGGCCAAATCTATCTCCCTACTTTCCAACATCTGCATCAGCTTTTCCATCGGCAGACAATAAAGATTTAACTTTATATTTGGATAACGTTTCATAAAGACCCTTGCGGTCTCTTTTAATAAAGGAAAAAAAGAATAAGTTACACCTAAGTTCAAACAACCTGACTCTAGATTGGATATATCCTTCATCTTATCCATACTAGCATCGGCATATCTTAGGATTTGTTGAGCATACGGCAAAAATTGCTCACCATAATCACTCAAACCCACATAACGAGAGTCTCGAATCAACAGAGATACCCCCATTTCATCTTCCAATTGCTTAATCTGCTTAGAAAGATTACCTTGAGAAGTATAAAGCAATTTAGCTGCCTCTGAGAAACTCTTTAGTTCAGCTACCTTGATAAAATATCTTAAATGCCTTAACTCCATACTACTTAGCTAACTTAGTTACAACCTTAAAAGAAAATTTATGAAATACAAATATAGGTATAGTAGCCCCTACAACCATAGATACTATGGTAAGTACACAGGTAATCCAGTTAGACTCAAGCAAATACATATAATGTATAAACTGCTGTTCATCAGAGTTAGTTAAACAATGAACCACAGCCTGTATAGTTCTATAAGCATACATTCCAGGAATCATAGGTAACAAAGCAGGAAAGGCAAGGCTTTCAGACGGTGTATGTATTATATATGAACATACTAAAGCAGCTAAACCTATAACAACACCTGCAACCATTGCTGCAAAAGTAATATGAATATGGAACTGCCCCATTAGTATATACCTAGTCATATGACCTAAAGCAGCGATTATCGCACATGACAAATACACCCTGTTCTCAGGTTTACTTATACTAGCAAATCCAATAGCAGCTATGCCAGCAAAAAAGCCATCCCTTAATATATCTAATATCAACTCCATCATACAAACTTAAGATTTAATATAAAAAACGCCATGCTAAGACCTAATGACAGGCACACTGTTATAATCATGGCATGTATAAAACGACTCATAGCACAAACATAATGACCTGCTATTAAATCGGATACAGAATTACAGAAAGGAATACCTGGCACCAGATACAAGACACTTGTTGCCAATGCAATTTCCGGAGTATTGCCAATACCAAAAACAAAACCAGAACAACATATTATAGCAGAAAGACAACCTGAAGCTATAATACATAGTCTAAAATCAACACCCTCGGCAGGAAGTCTTTGCTTCAAAACAAAGCCTAAAAATGTAGCGACAAAGACTATCGCTATTGATGGCCAATCTCCACCGAATAATTCACAAAAAGCAGCATTTGCAAAACTTGTAAGTGTAGCAATAAGCCAAGGATTCATAGACGGCATCTTTACTATACTTTCATATTCTGCTCGTGCTGTTTCAACGTCCAGCCCCTCGTCTACTATTCTCCAACTTAATGCACCTAATCTTGTTATAGTTGCAAAATTAAGATTTTCTCCTCCTACCTTACCTATTATATTATAGGACTCTTTCCTATCCTGATCCCACAAAGTGAGAACTAAACATGTTGGTAAAATAGAAAAATCGGCATTTGTACCCCATTTTTTGGAGATGCGAGACATACATTTTTCAATACGCATAGTGGTTGCACCACTAGTATAAAGAGCTAGACAATAATCTCTTAAAAAAATACTCTTCTCTTTCAATAAAATAGATTCGCTAAGCTGCATTTTTACTGCCTTCTTTTTTCACTTCTACACTTTGAGCCAATTGCTGATCCTCCTCATAAGTCTTATGCTCTGCAATAGCTGCGTCAATAGCTTCCTCATCAATTGCTCCACTATAAAAAGGAACGCCATCAGAACTTAGACCATATTTATCATTTTTTAAAGACATAGGAGTAACCAAATCCCCCGAAACATGTAGAACATCGTGTTTTGAGTTATACTTCTTATACTGATCTTTTGACAAGATAGCTAATACTATCATTGTTCCAATAAAAATTGTGGCAAGAATAATTGCCTGTGCATTAGCATTGATTGCTGCTGTAGAAACCTCTAGTAACATAATTCAAACATCTATTTTGTTATTTCGAGTACAAAATTATATAACAAGCTTATCTTAATTATGCTTTTTCTATTTCTTTTTAGAATAGTAACTATTCTATAAAACGTATCAATAATGCTAAACACACAACATACAATGGCAAATGTAATAGATAAATTCTTATTATAATATAAAATATTCCAAGATTTTAAAATACATATTCCTAAATGAGATACATATCCTATATATGCTTATTTTTTCTCAAAGAATGAAAAATGCACTCTGCCATATTGCTTTTCTTTCACAAAATAAGGATGACCTGAAAAATTGTATTCATCTCCATGCTCTAGAATAAAATAAGCAGAGTCCTGTAATATATCATTTTCAAATACCTTATCTACAATTTTTTCAAGGCCTACTAAATCATATGGAGGATCTGCAAAAACAAGATCAAACTTTTCTTTACATATGCCAAGAAAATCAAACACATTCTGATGCAAAGCAGTAATATTACTTATTCCCAATCTAGAACTCTCTCTCCTTATAACATTTACGTGAATAGGATTCATTTCCACACTCCAAATATGCCCTGCACCACGTGATGCAAACTCATAAGAGATAGAGCCTGTACCACTAAAAAGATCTAGTACCTTAAGACCTTCATATTCATACTCATTATTAAGTATTGAAAACAAAGCCTCCTTTGCAAAGTCTGTGGTAGGTCTCAATTTAAGATTTTTAGGCAAATTTATAGACCTACCCTTTAATTTTCCAGCTATAATTCTCATTATATTTCCTCTACTCCCTTAAAATAACGATATAATACCAACTCTTCCTCTGAAGACAGTGGTGTCCTAAATCTTATCACACTTTGCTCTATACTTAGTTGTAAGCTTTTCAAGGCTAAAAAAATATAATATAAAGAGGTGGTAAAATCCTTTGCTTTATAAGCATTAACCAACAACAATGTCTTACCTTGAGCAATTACTATATATACATAATCATCTTTATAAGACACAACTATCTTATTATAATCCTCACAATAATTAAGTGCATGTAACATATAATACATCTCGGGCAAGACCCTTACAGACTCCCCTGATATTGTAAGAACATTCTGACTTATAACCTTAGATATACTTTCCCCAATTGAATTGGAAAAGAGTAATACTGCATTCAAGTCATCTATCTCTATATAATCAACTATATCATTTTCATCTAGAACCACTACTTCAGACAAAGCCTGCCTTACATTTAATTGACTAAAACAAAGCTTTGGAACTAAACTTATCTTAGGCGTAAACAAGGAGATTTCAACCTTGTCATAACGACTCTGAAGCTCTCTTGAAACAAATAATTGCTCAAGCCCTTGCCACCCAGAACTAAATAACTTCCCATTATCTATAATTTTAAAAGAAAATCCACTCAAGGCTACTTGAATGGATATTCTCTTTTCTGGAACTAATTCCATATTCTTATATTAAATACTTTTATACTTGTAATAATTATTCCCAGTTTCCTGCATTGTTATTTGGAGAGCTTACGCTACCCACCATTAAACCAGCATATCTATCCTGTGCTTTACGATCAGCCTTAAGATTAATTATCAATTGTTTATCCATTCCTTTAAGTAATAATTCAAAAGGCATCTTAGCCTCGAACAAAGGAACATTCACACCAGAAACCCTCTTTACAACAGCATCAAATTGCACTTTTTCAGATCCTGAGAAAGGAATATATCTTAATGAATCTACTACAAAATTCTCTCTACTACGGAATAAAGTATCTTTAACAAAGATTTCTTGACTTATAGAAAAAACTAAATTTTTCTCTCCCTGAAGATATAACTCATACATCTGCTCAGGAGTAATCTTCTTATTCTTTTTCTTTAAAAGCTGAGTATTTGCAACAGCTGCAGAGTCATCACTAGAACCTATCTGCATTATAATACTCATTTTTCCTGTCCTATAAAAATCAATTAAAGAATCTATTGACGCTGTAAATTTACCATTTACAGATTTATAAGCAGCTTCAAGGCTACGAATATCTTTCAATCTCTGTATTGCCACTTTCTCTCTAAGGCCTCTTTCGTGGTCAAAATTAACAGGCACCATAACACTCTTGAAGATAACAACTGCCAAAACACATATTACAACTGGCAGAACAACAATGGTCAGTAAAGTTTTTAGAATTTTCATTATTGTAGTAAATTTAAAATCAACAACATTTAGGGCAAAGTTATAAAATTGATTTTTGTTCTGCAATATTCTTTAAGATAATTTAGTAACTTTGTAACAATAATTATTGATATGTTACGATTAGAAGACCAAAAAATATATAGATTAAAAGAGTATTTATCTAAAGCTCAAAGAATTAGCCTCATGGCACATATTAAGCCTGATGGAGATGCTGTCGGCAGTAGCTTAGCCTTATTTTATTTTTTAAAAGAGCAAAACAAGGATGTATCTATAATTTATCCCAGTGCTATTCCTGAACATCTAGATTTTCTTATCACTGATGAAGCCAAAGATAAGATATTAGTATACAATGAAAACAAGGAAAAAGCTCAGGAAAGATTAAAAAGTAGCGACTTATTAGTGCTTTTAGATGCACATTCTCTGAACAGAATGGAAGATATGGGCCTGTATACTCAAGGATTAAGTTGTGACAAGATTTTAATAGACCACCATTTAAATCCTAATGAAAAAGAATTTAATCTGCTCTTTTCAAAAACAGACATATCGTCTACCTGCGAATTACTATTCTATGTATTAGAGCAATTACTTGAGCATTATAACAAAGTCCAAAACTTATCCATAACATGTGCGACTGCCCTATTATGCGGAATGACAACAGATACTAATAACTTTGCAAATTCTGTATATGACAGCACCTTAGAAATGGCTTCTAAAATACTTGCCTTAGGTGTTAACAGAGACATGATTCTAGAAAAGTTATACCTAAGTGGACGAAAAGAAAGACTAGATGCCCTTGCATATTATTTAGGAAGTCTTGTGCAATATACAGAGCATGGCATAGCATATGCTATACTTAGCAAAGAAGCACAAGAGCGTTTTCAATTAAAGGAAGGTGAAACAGAAGGCTTTGTGAATATGCCTTTAAGTGTAAAAGATGTTAGAATGAGTATTATGTTAAAAGAGTACGCTGATGGATATAGGGTATCTATACGTTCCAAAAAGCCATGTTCTGCCAACGTATTTGCATCGACATATTTTCACGGAGGAGGACACGAGTGTGCAGCAGGAGGCAGACTTATAACTGGTCAAGATGATACTGCTATCTCTATGATAGACAAGTATATAAATATAGCCATAAAAGAATTTACGAAAAATGACTAAGAAGTATATTTATATCATTATAGCAAGCTTACTTGTGCTAGTCAATAGCTCCTGCTCTAGTTCCAATGAAGAGAATTTGTTAATTTCTCAAGAAAGACAAATAGAAAGCAGTATAGCAACTTTCAAAAAACAATATCCTGATGCAGAATTAATTAGAACAGAACAAGCATCTAAATTAATCATTAATCCTGGAAGCGATAAAACTGCCAATAACAAGAGCCGTATAAGTTTCAACTACGCAATATATACACTAGGCAGTATAGACGCACAGCATTTTGTAGCAAGCAATATTCGCAATATCAATAAACAATATGGAAGAGATATTAGCGAAGAGCAGGAAGAGGAAGTAACACTAGATCTGTCTTCTAATAACATAATAAATGGCTTAAAATCCTGCCTTGTATCCAGTCACGAAGGAGAAGAAAGCATTATATTTATCCCTAGTAAATACGCATTTAAGGATAAAATTAATCTCAACATTAATAGCAATTCTGCCTTAATTTATTTTATATTTGTAAACAAAATAGATAACTAATATATGAATATTAAAAATAGTCTACTATGCCTATTATCATTTGTAATATTGGCATCATGTGCAAAGTCTACTGAGATAAGCACTAACGAAGAAAATAAATATTACATAGAGTCGTGGATTAACACCTATCATAAGGGGGTAAAACCTTTAGAAGATTATGGCATATATCTCATTGAAAATAAGGAAGGTCCAGGAAAAAAATATGATGGTGAACAATATCTGTACATTGACTACACTATTAGAAATATGGACCGTAGCATAATACAGACATCTAATATTAAACTATCTAAACAGATATCAGATTATTCAAGTATGAGATACTATGGTCCTACTATATGGAACATAAAAGATACTGTTGTTGTTGCAGGCCTATCTGACATATTAAAATATGCAAAAGAAGGTAGCGAGATAACCGCCCTTATACCTTCATGGCTTAATATTGGAACAAAGTACAATTCCAAATTAGAATATTATAAGCACAAAAGTAATGCTAACAATATATTATATACAATTAATATTAAGGGCTTTACCAACAATATAGAAAAATGGGAACAAGACTCAGTCGCTAAATATATTAATAAGGAACAAGAATTCAAATTTAAAAAAGATTCTAATGATTTTTACTTCTCAAAAATAAAATCATCACCTGATGCCAATCCTATAAGTGCAGGAAGCAAAGTCTATGTAAAATATATAGGAAGAAGATTAGATAATTCTGTATTTGATACCAATATTGCAGATACTGCAAAGATGTATTCGATATTTAATCCATATAATAAATATGAGAGTATGATAATAAAATGGGCAGATACAGAAAATGCTTTGCGTATCTTAGATAATGGTGTTGAAAAAAATCAGATAGATGGGCTAAAAAAAGCTCTATGGAAATTAAGTAAAGGAGAAAGAGCTATTGCCGTATTTACTTCCAAATTAGGATATGAAGGACAATGGCAAGGTAAGGTTATACCACCATATTGCCCACTTATGTTTGATATAGAAATAGAGACTAGAGATGTAGATTAATCCTATTTACCCTACTCATTCTAAATAAACTTCTCTATTTTATTAAATGCTTATATATGATACTTACATATATAAGTATTTTTTATTCCATAATAATTATACTTTTTAATAGTAAATAAGAAAAATTATCAGTTTTTTCCTATTTTTGCCAAGTAGTTTGAAGCTATTTTGCAGCATAGCTCTCAACTTCAAGGTCTAAATCTGTCATCAATTCTTCTAGTAATGAATATTTACTTGGTGAACTTGTTATAGTATTAAAACCTTCCATATTTAAATCAGTATTTCTCATGACATTTAATTTTTTAATTTGTCACAAAGATAATACCACCTTGTCCCAAACAAGGGTGCAATTAAGAAAAAAATTAAAAAAATGATAAAATTAGTAATATTTGACCTTGATGGCACTCTGCTCAATACAGTAGAAGACCTTGCAAATGCCACAAATTATGCCCTCGAAAGACAAAATATAGCTAAGCACGAAGTTGAAAAATATAAAATATTCTGCGGAAGAGGTATTTATAATCTCTTTAAGGCTGCTCTTCCTGATAACAGACAAGATGAACAGAGCCTAAAAAGAACTGAAGAGTATTTCCTCGAATACTATAATACTCATCAAAATGAATATACTAAAGAATATGAGGGGGTGAGCAAATACTTGAAAGCTCTATCAGATAATGGCATACACCTCGCTGTTGCCAGTAACAAGTATCAAGAAGGAGTGGAACAGTTAGTTAAACACTACTTCCCTGATATAAAGTTCATTAAAGTATTGGGACAACGTAAAGGCAAAGCGATTAAACCTAATCCAGAGATTATAGAAGAAATAGCTAAGGAAGTGGCAGATATAAATAAGGACGAAATTATTTATTGCGGAGACTCTGATGTGGATATGCAAACAGGGCTAAATGCTAAGGTCAAAACCATTGGTGTAAGTTGGGGATTCAGGACAATAGAAGAGCTCTCTGCCTACCCTATATATAAGATAGTGCATACAATGAAAGAACTATATGAAAGCATTATAAGTGCTTAAGTATATACAGATTGTTAATGGCATAATTTATTATATAAGATACAGATTACTCTAATAAGATAAGGATATATAGTAGCTTATATGAGATTAGAATCATCACACTAAGACACTGTTATCCATATTATTATAAGATAATGATATTCAAATAATTATAACTAGTAAATACTATGAAAATTAATAATACAGAAAGAGCAATAGACAAACTAGCAAAATATTGTATATATGCAGTATTTATATATATTGCATACTTCCTATGCAACTATTTTCTCAACCTTATAACATATATTATTATCGCAGCGGTTATTGCATTGATAGCCAAGCCTATCATGACTTCACTAAGAAAACTTAGAATAAGAAAAAAGCAAATACCTGATTTTATATTAGCACTTTTTACCGAGATAGTATTATTCATAATACTTATTGCAGTAATCACCCAAATATTTCCTATTGCATATAAATTGATAATTAATGCAATTAACATTATACAACAAGATAACAATCCCCTAACTTTAAGCCAATTATCCATTCCAATAGATAGAATAAATCACTGGATTATAGACACATTTCCCAATATAAATGAGAATTTTAATATTAGATATGAGGCTATTGAATATTTTAAAGAAGCTTTTACCATAGGTTCTATATCTAGTCTACTAGGTTCTATCACGCATAGTCTTATAAATCTCTCAGTAGGACTCTTTTCTGTACTTTTTATATCATTTTTCTTTATAAAAGATGAAAAACTATTCAACAAGATTATATCAGGAATTATGCCTGAGCAATATGAAGAAAAGACAATACTGACAATATCAAAGATAGAAAAACTACTATCTAGATATTTTTCTGGTCTGATGCTAGAAATTACCATAGTTTCTATATGTAATTTTATAGGTCTATACTTTATTGCAGATCTAAACCTTTATTCATCAATAGGTATAGCATTCATAACTGGCTTACTAAACATAGTCCCATATTTAGGACCACTAATAGGGGGCCTAATAGGATTAACCCTAGGTACTATACTTAAGATCAGTATAATATCTGCAATAGGTATAACAAGTACAAGCCTATTATATACTGTACTACTACTATTAGGTATATTTGCCGCAACACAGATGATTGACAACTTCTTATTACAACCAATTATCTATTCTAAAAGCATAAAGGCTAATGCTTTAGAGATTTTTATCGTGCTAATAATTGCTGCTAAGATACACGGAGTTATCGGAATGCTGATTGCTATACCGAGCTACACTGTAATAAGAGCTATTGCCAGCGTTTTCTTTAAAGACTTCAAGATTACTCAAAAATTGATACATGAAGATGATACAAAATAAAATTAAAACAAATAAGATGAACAAGTTATTAATAATCATAAGCATACTATTTTGCTTAAATGTCACAAGTTACGGGCAAGAAAATATTTTAAGACCTAATAAGACAAATATTTTTGCAACTAAGGATGGAAACAATCTATACTTAGACTATTATGATGCCAACACAAATAGTAAAAATGAAGTAAATGCTAAAGAAAAGCCTGCAATAATCTTTATTTTTGGTGGAGGTTTTATATACGGTCAAAGAGACCATCAAAAATACAACAAATGGTTTAAGCTGCTAACAGATAATGGATATAAAGTTTTTAGTATAGATTATAGACTTGGCCTAAAAGGGAAAAAAGTTACAGGAATATCCTCTATAAACATAGTAGAAAATGCCATAAATATGGGGGTTGAAGACCTATTTGATGCTACAAAACATATTATAGAAAATAAAGCAATTTATGATATAGATGTAAAAAATATTGTTGTAAGTGGAAGTTCGGCAGGAGCTATAATAGCCCTACAAGCAGAATACTATCTTAGCAATAGAAGTAAATATCCCCTTGCATCAGTTCTTCCTGAAGATTTTAATTATAGTGGAGTAATGTCTTTTGCAGGAGCTATACTATCTAGAAGAGGTAAACTTAAATTTGAAACAGAGCCCTGCCCTACACTAATGATACACGGAACTGATGATAATGTAGTACCTTACAAACAGATTAAACTGCTGTGGCTTGGTTTCTTTGGCACTGATAAAATCACAGAACGCTATGCCAAATTTCACCATAACTACAACACCCTAAGGTTCTTGCATCATCAACATGATATGGCAACATATCTAGCAGAGACATTTGAATACCAAAAACAATTTCTTGAGACAAATGTCACAAAGAAGATTAAAAAAGTAATAGATATGATAATAGACGACCCTAGCCTCCCTATTAAGAAAGGTTCAAAGGACTTTAAAGATTTATATAAATAAAATCTAAGAACGACGCTCTCTACGAGATTTGCGAAGACTAGAAGCACTTTCCACTAAAAGCTGGTCTGCTAATATAGACCTGAAAGCCAATATATTCAAGAATATTGACATCAAAGGGAAGAGAGCATAGGGTCTATATACAATCTCATCATGAGTAAAATAAAAATCTACGGCTATGTATATCTGTAAACCGACAATTACTAAAGCAGATAGCATAGCTGTTCTCATTTGTAGTATCCTGACCTTATAGGTAAAAAGTGCTATAAAATTTAGAACAAGTATCACTGCTAATAATACAATATATGCTACGCTGTTAGTAAACATAATCTCACTATCAGATGTTTCAACAATAGCCTTAGGAAGAAAAAATAAAACTGCTATCAATATTGTAGAGATAGCTAAGTATAAAGTTTGTACTCTTTGCCACATATTATTAAATTTTGTTTGCAAAAATAGGAAAACATACAATAAAAACCTATCTTTGATACTATATTAATTATATAACATTAACGCTAAACAATACGATTATGAGAATAGCAGAATCAGAACTTATCATTAATGATGACTCTTCAGTCTTCCACCTTCATCTCAAGGCAGAAGAATTAGCAGACACTGTAATACTTGTAGGAGACCCTTCACGTGTAGAGATGGTATCATCATTCTTTGACACAATAGAATTTAAACGCCAATCAAGGGAATTTGTCTCTTGTACAGGAAGTTATAAGAATAAACGCATTACTGTTCTTTCAACAGGTATTGGTACAGACAATATCGACATAGTAATGAATGAATTGGACGCTCTTGCAAATATAGATTTCAAGACAAGGGAGCCTAAAAAAGAACATAGAACCCTAACTATACTTAGAATAGGAACAACAGGTGCAGTACAAGAAGATATACCTATTGGTTCATATATCTTTTCTCACATATCAATAGGTTGCGATGGCTTGATGAACTGGTATGCAAACAGGGATAGCATTTGCGAACTTGATATGGAAGAAGCCTTTGTTAAACACGTAAATTGGGACAAGAAACTACCTGCTCCATATTTCATAAAGGCAAGTCAAAAATTAATAGACAAATTTTCAGACTGCACAGTAAAAGGATTAACAATATCAGCATCAGGATTTTACGGCCCACAAGGCAGAGTTTTAAGAATGCCTCTTGCAATGCCAAATATGCTTGAACTATTTGAAAGTTATAGATTTAATGGCTATAAGGTAACAAACTTTGAGATGGAAAGTTCTGCCGTTGCTGCTATTGCAGCTCATCTGGGACACGAGGCTGGTACAGTCTGCTGTGTTATCGCCAATAGGCATCTAAAGAGCAGTAATCCTGACTACAAAGCAAAGGTAAAAGAGTTGGTGGCCTTATCTCTAGATAGATTAACTGACTAATTATGAATATAGTAGAACAAGATATAAAGCTTATGGGAATTGTCAATCTTACTGACAATTCCTATTTTGCTAAGAGTAGATGTATAGGAAAAAATCAAGAATTAAATCTAGAAAAAGTCTATTCTGACATAAAAACACATCTTGATAACGGAGCAGATATTATTGATATAGGAGCATGCTCTACTCGTCCAAACTCAATAGAAGTTGGTGCAGAGATTGAGTGGCAAAGATTAGAGCCTAGTCTTAAACTTATAAAAGAGAATTTTCCTAATATAACACTATCCATAGACACATACTGGGCAGACATAGTAAAAAAATCTTACGACCTATATGGAGAATTTATAGTTAATGACATATCATCAGGAGAAAATGACTCAGATATGCTAGAATGCGTTGGCCGCTTAGGCTTAGAATATATTGCCATGCACAAACGTGGTAATCCTCAAAATATGCAAAGCCTAACAGACTATGGTACAGAAGGTGTTGTAAATACAGTCTTACACTACTTTGAGGATTTTAGCAAAAAGGCTGAGCAATATAATATAAACAAATGGATACTAGATGTTGGTTTTGGTTTTGCTAAGACTATTGAGCAAAATGATGAACTACTCAAAAACTTATCAAAATTTAAATCTCTGGGCAAAGAGCTACTAGTTGGCATATCTCGCAAAAGCATGATATACAGACGTTTCAATATCACTCCTGAAGAATCTCTTGCAGCAACTCAAGTCTTACACCTAATTGCATTACAGAATGGTGCTAACATATTAAGAGTACATGATATAGCCGAGGCAAAACAAAGCCTAAGTTTATATAGGACATTTTTCACAAACAAATAAACTCTGATTAATATAAAAACCTTAATAATTATGGATACAAATTTTCTATTTTCTATTTCTCCTATTGACGGAAGATATGAAGCAAAAACTAAACAATTCAAACAATTTTTCAGCGAATATGCTCTGATACAATATAGGATTAGGGTAGAAATTGAATACTTCATTTGTCTATGTAATATTCCGCTTGAACAACTAAAGACTTTTGATAAAACTTTATTCACACAACTAAGGGAAATATATTGGAATCTAAGTGCAGAAGATGCACAAAAAGTAAAAGATATAGAAAAAGTTACCAATCATGATGTTAAGGCCGTAGAATATTATATCAAAGAAAAATTCCAAGAACTTGGTATAGAACAATACTCTGAATTTGTGCATTTTGGCCTAACCTCACAAGACATAAACAACACTGCACAACCTCTAATGCTAAAAGAGGCTATTGAAAATGTTTATCTGCCATATTTGAAAGAAGTTATAGGCGTAATAGCAAGTTATTCACTAGAGTGGAAATATGTTGCTATGCTAGCAAAAACACATGGACAGGCAGCTTCACCTACAAGATTAGGCAAAGAGTTTAAAGTTTTTGAAGTCAGACTTGAAGAACAGATTAAGCAACTTATAGCAATCCCCTTCCCTGCTAAATTTGGAGGGGCGACAGGAAATATGAATGCACATAAAGTAGCTTATCCTGATTTAGACTGGATTAATATTGCTGACAAGTTTATCACAGAATTAGGCTTACACCGCTCATTCCCTACTACTCAGATTGAGCATTATGACAATTTAGCTGCTATATTTGACTGTATAAGACGTATAAATACTATACTAATAGATATGAGCAGGGACATATGGACATATATATCAATGGATTACTTCAAACAAAAAACCAAGAAAAATGAAGTTGGTTCATCTGCTATGCCACATAAAGTAAACCCAATAGATTTTGAAAATGCAGAGGGCAACCTAGGTATAGCAAATTCTATTTTCACCTTCCTGTCAATGAAACTTCCAATATCTAGACTACAAAGAGATCTTACAGACTCAACTGTTCTTAGAAATATGGGAGTGCCTATGTCTCACAGTTTATTAGCACTAAAATCACTTAAAAAAGGATTAGAGAAACTCATTCTAAATGAAGAAGTTATAAATGCTGATTTAGAGAACAACTGGGCTGTTGTTGCAGAGGCTATTCAGACTATACTACGTAGAGAAGGCTATAAAAACCCATACGAAAGGCTAAAAGATCTAACACGCACAGGTGGGAAAATAGATAAGGCTACAATATCTGATTTTATCGACAGATTGGAAGTAAGTGAACAAGTCAAAGAAGAGTTAAGACTAATTACACCATCTTCATATACAGGATTTTAATCTTCCTCTACAAGGAATACATCCTCATCAGGACATGAAAACATAAAATTCTCTCGGGCAAAACGTTCGAGAGAATCTTTGTCTTGAGACAGATTATTAATCTTTTTATCCATATATCTAATCTCCTTATTATACCTTTCGATTTCCTCTTTTTGAGAACTTACTATAAAACTTGCCCTTACATAGTCAAGCAAGGACTCTGAACTTAAAACACTAATAAACAAAACAAAAGAGACTAGAATAACAAAGGCTATATAGACCAATTTATGATCCATATCAGCAAAAATGAACATTTTATAAAGTTCTTTTAATCTTGTTTTTATATTAATTATAAATTGTTTCACAGCCTCTTTATTTTTTTCTAACAATACAAATATAAGAGAGAAAAAGTCAAAAAGCAAAGTTTTAAAATCTTGTAATTGCTAAAAAATCTTTATCTTTATAAGATTTATTTTTTAATACAAGATTATGAATTACGATACACATATAGCAAACGAAGAAGAACTAAAAGCAATTAACAAAAGGGCTGAAAACAGTCTAATAAGCAATCTAGGCATTGTATACACCTATGTATCAGCACAGAGAGTGGAAGCGACTATGCCAGTTGATGAAAGGACAATACAACCTGTCGGCATACTACATGGGGGTGCCTCATTGGTTCTAGCTGAAACTTTAGCAGGAATGGGTTCTAGAATGGGAAGTGCAGAAGACGACCTACCACTAGGAATACAAGTAAGTGGCAACCATGTAAAAGCCGTAAAAGCTGGAAACAGCGTAAAGGCAATTGCTAAAGCACTAAGCAGAGGCTCAAAAATACATGTATGGTCAGTAGACATATTGACTATGGATGACAAACTTGTATCAAATGTAAAAGTTACCAACTGCATAGTAAAAAAGAGATAATGCAAGCTAAAGAGCTACTACATATTTTCAACAGTAATAAAGCCTTTGCCCTCATTCAAGAGCCTGATAGTAAGATTGCTACATTATATATAGCAAATAATACTAGAGTGCTTTCGTCCTTAAATAAAATCAGTGGAGACAAAGCCTTTATTATCAGTCCTTTCAATACTAATAACAAAGATATTATTTTATTAGAAGGACTTAGGATTGAACATATTCCTAGCAATATTCTAAGCACCCTTAGAGAAAATACTATTGAAGAGAATAACTTTAATAAGAAAGCTAATTCTTTAAAAGACACGGAGATAGAAAATAAAATTGACTCTAAAGGTAATAATGACTTAGAATACAAAAAGGCTGATATAGGCGAAAAAGTAATACTAAATACGGCTATATCAGATAGTTATAAGTATGATTTTCAAGCATTCCAAAACTCTTTCCAAAGAGGCATAGTAGAAAAACTTGTACTTTCACGTAGGGAAGATATAGTATCAACATGCTCTCCTCTTGACTTATTTGTACACTTATGCAACTTATATCCACAAGCTTACAACTTTGTTATATCAACAGAACAAACAGGTATGTGGATAGGCAGTAGCCCCGAGATATTCCTTAAGGCTGAGTATAACAGAGCCGAGACAGTCTCACTTGCAGGCACATTATTTGGAGAAAATGTAAAATGGGACAAAAAGAATATACGAGAACAATCTATTGTAAGTCAATTTATTAAGCAAAGACTACAAGACTTAGGTATTAATCAAATACAGGAAAAAGGTCCTTATACCTTACACTTAAATGAGCTTAATCATTTAAAAACAGAATTTCATTTTGATATACCAGATACTCTTAATTGGGGTAAGCTTTTATCAGCCCTATTCCCTACTCCTGCCGTTTGTGGCTACCCTAAGGACAAGGCCTTTGAGCTTATAAATACGATAGAAAGTAACAATAGAGAATATTATAGTGGACTTATTGGACTCATAGACAAAGAAGATAAAAGCAGTATCTATGTAAACCTTAGGTCTGCAAAATATAATAAAAATACAAGTACATACACGCTTTATGCTGGAGGAGGTATTATGCCAGAGTCCATCATAGAAAAAGAATGGGAAGAAAGCACAAGAAAAATGAATACAATAGCAAAACTACTATAAATGATTAGTACTCATAGGCATATACAAGAACTTGTAGCACTACTAAAATTGCACAATATTAGAAAAATTGTTATCTGTCCAGGTAGCAGAAATATTGCATTTATAAAAAGTGTAGTAGAAGACTTTCAATGTTACAGCATTACAGATGAAAGAAGTGCAGCCTTTTTCGCCCTTGGTATGGCTTTACAAAGTGGCGAAACTGTAGCCATATCTTGTACCTCAGGCTCTGCCCTACTAAACCTTCAAGCAGGACTTGCTGAAGCAGTAGAACAAAAAGTTCCCCTCTTAATATTGTCATCTGATAGGCCAAGAGAATGGATAGGACAGAATGAGGATCAAACTATCGAACAGGTAGATATTTACAAGTCTCTTAAAATCAAAACTTACAATCTATTTGACATATACAATCCTAGTCAGCTATGGCATTGTAACAGACTGATAAATGAAGCACTCTTAGAGCTAGATGAAGCTAAATGCGTGCATATAAACATTCCTACATCTGAGCCGATTTTCACGACACAGGACGATATAGATTTTACGCCTAGACATATAACAAAGCACCATAGTCAGAGCTTTTCCCTACCTCAAGAATTATTAGACGATATAAAAAAATACGAGAAAATTATCTTACTACTAGGTCAAAGGCAAAAAGACGAGATATATAATAGTGAGATACTCAACAATAAATTTGTAGTCCTTGCTGACCACATTAGTAATCTAAGTCATTCTATATGGAATTACGAACAAATACTCTCTTGCCAAAATGACAATAGCGAGCTTTTGCCCCAACTACTTATCAGCACAGGTGGACATATTACAAGTAAAAGACTCAAAAAATTATTAAGAGATAATAAGATAATTAAACATTGGTATATAGGAGATGAAATAAAAGATCTATTCTGCTCTATTACAGATATATGTGATATACCAATAGATATTTTTCTGGATCAACTTTCTCAAATTGAT
Source organism: Candidatus Cryptobacteroides sp. (assembly GCA_029257745.1). Taxonomy (GTDB): domain Bacteria; phylum Bacteroidota; class Bacteroidia; order Bacteroidales; family UBA932; genus Cryptobacteroides. The sequence continues at coordinate 21,211 of JARIAS010000022.1, forward strand.
ATACAGAAATCTAGCTTTATTGATACATGGAAGTCTAAGAGCATAGTAGCTGAATGCGATGAGTATGGCTCTATATATGCCATTAGAGAATTCACAAAACATATTCCACCACAATCCATACTACACCTAGGCAATAGCAATAGCGTAAGAATTGCCCTCAACTGCCCTCTAGACAAAAGCATAAAAGTATTATGCAATAGGGGCTTAAGTGGCATTGAAGGCAGCCTGTCTACTGCCATAGGATATGCCTGTGAATCTAAGGCCTTAAATATGATTATCATAGGAGATCTAAGTTTCTTTTATGATAACAATGCGCTATGGAATAAATATCAAGGCACAAACATAAGAATTATGCTAATCAATAATAATAGAGGTGAAATATTCCAAACCTTAGCAGGACTTGATCTAAGCGACTCTTCTGCAGATTATATTTTAGCCCATCACAGACAGAGTGCAAAAGATATAGCAAATAGCCACAACTATGACTATCTAGCAGTTTATGATAAAAAAAGCTTAGAAAAAGCAATAGACAAACTATGTAACAAAGACAGCTTAAGACCTATATTAACTGAAGTATTTGTAGATGCAGATACTGACAGTCAATTAATTAAAGATTTTTATAAAAATTTAAAAATATATGAGCAATAGAAAATGGGAGAAAATCAAGGATTATGAAGATATAATTTTTGACTATTATAATGGAATAGCACGTATTACAATAAATAGGGAAAGATATAGAAATGCTTTTACACCTACCACCACAGCAGAAATGAGCAATGCCCTCAGTATTTGCAGAGAAAATGCTGATATAGATGTGGTTGTAATAACAGGTGCAGGAGATATTGCCTTCTGTGCAGGAGGCGATCAAAATGTAAAAGGCAGAGGAGGATACATTGGTAAAGATGGCGTTCCTAGACTAAGTGTACTAGATGTACAAAAACAAATACGCAGTATACCTAAGCCCGTAATAGCTGCTGTAAATGGCTTTGCAATAGGTGGAGGACATGTTCTACATGTAGTATGTGATTTAAGTATAGCCTCTGAAAATGCGATATTTGGGCAGACTGGTCCTAGGGTTGGTAGTTTTGATGCAGGCTTTGGAGCCTCTTACCTAGCAAGGGTAGTTGGACAAAAAAAGGCAAGAGAGATATGGTTCCTTTGTAGAAAATACAATGCTCAGGAAGCACTTGACATGGGTCTTGTAAACAAGGTTGTACCATTGGAACAACTTGAAGATGAATATTGTAGCTGGGCTGAAGAGATGCAAGCATTAAGCCCTCTTGCTCTTAGAATGATAAAAGCAGGCTTAAATGCAGAGCTAGATGGACAAGCTGGTATTCAAGAACTTGCTGGAGATGCAACTATGCTCTACTATCTTAGTGATGAAGCTCATGAAGGCAAGAATGCTTTCTTGGAGAAACGTAAGCCAAATTTTAAAAAATTCCCCAAATTACCTTAATACAAAGCTAGCTTAGCTGAAAGAGGACTTTCATACAAAGTAAACTTACACAAAGCTAATAGCATAACAGAAAATAGACTGAGTGTAAAATAGACTTTGTACAAAGCAGAGTTTGCAAGAAGTAGACACAAGGTAGAATTAGCACTAAACTAGCTTAACAGAAAGCAAACATAGTGCAAAATAGACTTAGCACAAAATAAACTTTATTACAATTAATTAACAAAGTGAGAATAGCTTGTAGTATAGAAAAGAAAATCCTACACTTCAAAGAACTAGCAATAACCTCTAGAGCCAGTTATTTAGAAAGAAAGGTCTATTATATCAGAATGCAGTCATTGGAGCAGCCTGAGCAGTATGGCATAGGAGAGATTGCCCCTTTGGAGAAACTAAGCATAGATGATATTGCTGATTTTGAGGATACACTATACTCTATAATAAATAAAATACAAGAAGACAGTGATATTAATTTTGAGCAATTACAAGCCTATCCATCCATTTGCTTTGGCCTGGAAACAGCTCTCAAATCTCTAAAGTCAAAAAATAATATTTTATGGGATTCTGCTTTTGCAAGGGGAGAAAAAGGTATTGACATAAATGGCTTAATATGGATGGGCACCTACGAAAAGATGTTTGCTCGTATCAAAGAAAAGATAGAAGCAGGATATAATTGCATAAAAATAAAAATAGCTTCACTTGACTTTGAACAAGAGCTAAAACTTTTAAAGCATATACGCAAAGACTTCAGCAGCAGTGATATAGAGCTTCGTCTAGACGCAAATGGAGGCTTCAAAGCAGAAGATGCACTAGAAAAATTAAAAATATTGTCAGATTTTGATATTCATTCACTAGAACAACCCATAAAAGCAGGACAATATGAGCAAATGGCTTTTTTATGTGAGAAAAGCCCCATAAAAATCGCCCTTGATGAAGAGCTGATACCTATAATCAAAGATAGGGAGAAATTACTAGAAAGAGTTAAAGCTCACTATCTTATATTAAAGCCTAGCCTACATGGTGGCATATATGGATGTAGCCAATGGATAGCACTAGCCCAAAAGCACAATATGGACTGGTGGCTAACTTCCAGCTTAGAATCTAATATAGGCTTAAACGCAATAGCTCAATGGTGTGCTAGTCTGAATGTTACACTACCTCAAGGACTTGGCACAGGACAGCTATTTACAGACAATATAGATATGGGATTAGAGATAAAAAATGCTCAATTATGGAGAAATTTATAAGAAATATTAGGCAGCAGAGCTTAGTTCTAGAAGATAGCATAATCGACTATAAAGACATTGTTGCAGAAGACTTTAGCAGTCTCAATACTCTGAAAACTTATTCTCAAATAAATGAGCTAAAGAGTTTCCTATGTGAATGGTTCTCAAATAATGATTATATCATAGTGCAAAGTTCAGGCTCGACATCAAGCCCTAAAGCAATCAGACTATCTAAACAAAGTATGATAGAAAGTGCCATAGCTACATGTAGCTATCTAGACATTAAAGCCGAAACTAATGCCCTATTATGTATGAATCTCAAATATATAGGTGCAAAAATGATGATAGTCAGAGCTTTGGTAAACAAAATGAGACTTATCATAAGAGAAGCTAGCCGCAATCCTTTAAAAGATATTAAGCAGGACATTGACTTAGCCGCTATGGTTCCAATGCAAATACAGACCTGTATAGAGCAGAGGGAAAAAGCCCTAAAACATATACAGTGTTGCATAATAGGTGGAAGCGGAATATCTGCTGATTTAGAAAAACAGATAGCACTTTTAGATAAGAAGTTCTACTCTAGTTATGGTATGACAGAAACAGCCTCTCATATTGCTTTACGACATATTGCACAGGAGGAAAGCTATAAAGTTCTAGATGGCATACAGATAGAAAGCGATAAAGATAACAGACTGATTATCAAGTCTTCAAGATTCAGCCCAACAACTATGCTTACAAATGATATTGTAAGAATAAATAAAGATAATAGCTTTGATATTCTAGGTAGATATGACAATGTTATCATAAGTGGAAGTGTAAAAATACAAGCAGAAGAGCTAGAGAAAAAAATCCTTGAAGGCATGGGGCTTCAAGCAATAATTAGCTCAAAGAAAGATAAATTATTAGGAGAGAAAGTAGTTCTTGTTACAAAGATAGAATTAACAGATAATCAAAAGCTTATACTTAAAAATATCTTAGATAAATATGAATACCCTAAAGAATTTATTCAAATTAAGGACTTTCCCCTTACAGAAAATGGCAAAATATCTCGTATAGCTTGCAAAAAATTAGTAAATTCGTCAGATAATTAATAATATTTCACATGAAACCAACACTTTTAGTACTTGCGGCTGGTATGGGAAGCCGATATGGTTCACTTAAACAATTAGATGGAGTAGGACCAAATGGAGAGACAATTATTGACTATTCTATTTATGATGCAGTAAAAGCTGGATTTGGCAAGGTTGTATACATAGTTAGAGAATATTTTAAGGCAGACTTTGAAAAACACGTAAAGAATCGCTACCAAAATGTTAAATGCAATGATGGCAGTCCTTTACAATTTGAATTTGTAACTCAAGAGCTTGACAAAATTCCTAGCGAATTTAGCCTAAATCCTAACAGAGAAAAGCCTTGGGGTACAGCACATGCGGTTTTAATGGCAAAAGATGTTATCAAAGAACCTTTTGCAGTAATCAATGGTGATGATTTTTATGGAAGAGAGTCATTTAAAATTTTAGCTGACTGGCTTATAGCACACGAATCTAAGAGTGGAGAATATTCTATCATAGGATTTGAACTTGACAAGACCTTATCAGAATCAGGTGGAGTATCCAGAGGTATCTGCTTTTATGGAGAAAATGGCGAACTTACAGGTATAGCTGAACACCTTAACATTGCTAAAGAAGCTGATGGCAAGGTCTATGGAGACAACTCTAGCAACGGAGAACAACATATAGAACTTAATGAAAAATCACTATGCTCTATGAATATGTGGGGCTTCACACCTGATTATTTTGAAAAGAGTGAGGCTATTTTCTCTGACTTCTTGAAAGAAAATATAAACGAGCCTAAAAAGGAATTTTATATACCTTTTGCAATAGATAAGATTATACATTCTAATCAAGGAAAATGCGAAGTCCTAGCTAGTCCAAGCAGATGGTTTGGCGTTACATACAAGGAAGACAGACCTTTTGTTGTAGAAAAATTCAAAAAATTGAGCGAAGACGGTATCTACCCTAATCCTCTTTATTAAGATCTATCATGCTGATAAAATCTAAAAGAAAAATAAATAATTTTAATTTCTTAACAGACTACTCTTGGTATCCATCAGGAGTAGCTCCTGTTTTAATATTCCTACTAGTTTTCATTCTTGGAGGTCTTATACTTAGTGGAGCTTTAGCCTTTGGTCTTAAATCTTTTGGCTTAGATGCTACAACAGAGCCTTTTATGTTAATCAGCTATATTCTGCTATTTATTCCAGCACTATTATACGCTAAGATTGTTTCTGCTATAAACAGAAATAAATTAAAGGAGGCTTACAAGATAGACGATTTTAAGTTAAGGAGAAAACATGGATTGTGGATTGCACTATCCATACTCTTCACACTTGCTCTAGGCATAGCTCTAGATCTTATTAATTTCATACTCCCCCCTATACCTGATTATATAAAAAAATTATTAGAAGCTTTGACTAATGGAAATGCAATATATGGATTTGTATCTATCTGTATTTTAGCACCACTACTTGAAGAATGGTTATGCAGGGGTATGATACTTAGATCACTGCTACACTACAAAGCTAAAGATGGAAGTACAAAGACAAGACCTGCACTAGCAATTGTAGTCTCTGCATCTATTTTTGCCCTAATTCATTTTAATATATGGCAGGGCATACCAGCATTTGTTATGGGCTTGGCCTTTGGACTTGTTTATTACAAAACAGGCTCTTTAAAATTGACTATTCTTATGCACTTTGTAAACAATTGTACTGCATTTGTATTTGCACAGATACCTGCATTTAAGGATAGTGAAAACTTATTTGACATGTTCTCTGGCAATATCCCCCTTTACTGTGTAGTACAGGCTATTGCTCTTTTAATAATAGGATATGCTAGTTATAGACTAACAAAAACTCCTTATATTGATTTTAATAAGGAGGAAAATTCTATATAATTAGAGCGGAATGCGAGCCTCGAACTCGTGACCTTTGGCTTGGGAAGCCAACGCTCTACCAACTGAGCTAATTCCGCATTATTTTGTTACAAATATAAGGAATATTTCAATATAATAAATGAAATTTAAGATAAATTCTACATACAAAGCAGCAGGAGATCAACCTTCTGCTATTAAATCTATTACAAAGTCCCTTAATCAGGGAATAAAGGATATAACGCTGCTAGGGGTCACAGGTTCTGGCAAGACCTTTACAATGGCAAATGTTATTGAAAAGCTACAAAGACCTGCCCTAATCCTAAGTCACAATAAGACCTTAGCAGCCCAATTGTATGGAGAATTTAAGTCTTTTTTTCCAAATAATGCAGTAGAATACTTTGTCTCATACTATGATTACTATCAACCTGAGGCATATATCCCCAGCACAGATACATATATAGAAAAAGACCTTAGCATCAATGACACTATTGAAAAGCTAAGACTGAGTGCTGCATCTGCCCTAATGTCTGGCAGACGTGATGTTATTGTTGTATCTTCTGTCTCTTGTCTATATGGTATTGGCAATCCCGAAGACTTTGAAAAACAAAAAATACATCTAGTTAAAGGCGAAAAAAGAGATATAAACAGCATACTCTACAAACTTGTAGATGCCCTTTACTCTAGGACTGAAAACGACTTTAAACGTGGAACTTTCAGACTTAGAGGAGATAGTATTGATATATTTTTAGGAGGAGCAGATGAAGCTGTAAGACTTGATTTTTTTGATGATGAGATAGAAGACATATCAATGGTAGACCCTATAAGTGGAGCCACCATTGAAAAACTGGAGGAGGTAAATATCTTCCCTGCAAATAACTTTGTTAGCACTAAAGAAAAGAGCATAGCAGCTGTAAGTAAAATACAAGACGATCTCCTAAAGCAAATACAATACTTTGAATCCGTAGATAAGCCTTTAGAAGCCAAGAGAATACAACAAAGAGTAGAGTATGACCTAGAGATGATCAAGGAGATGGGATATTGTGCAGGAATAGAAAACTACTCTAGATATATGGATGGACGAGAAGAAGGACAAAGACCTTTCTGCCTTGTAGACTATTTTCCAAAAGACTTTTTACTCTTTATAGATGAAAGCCACGTTACTATACCTCAAATACGTGCCATGTATGGAGGAGATCACTCTAGAAAATCAGTACTCATAGAGTATGGATTTAGACTGCCTGCAGCTGCTGACAACAGACCCTTAAAATTTGAAGAGTTTGAGCAAATAACAGGACAGACAGTCTATGTAAGTGCCACTCCTGCAGACTATGAGCTAAATAAAAGTGAAGGTCTTATTGTAGAACAAGTCGTTAGACCAACAGGGCTGTTAGACCCTGCAATAGAGGTTAGGCCTATAAAAAATCAAGTAGACAATCTGCTTGAAGAGATAAGAAAAAGAGCTGAGATTGATGAAAGAGTAATAGTTACTACCCTAACAAAGAAAATGGCTGAAGAACTTAACAGGTATTTTGATGCAGTGGGTGTAAGATGTAGATACATTCATTCTGACATTGATACAGCAGAAAGAGTAGAAATAATAGAAGACTTTAAAAATGGACTATTTGATGTCCTCATCGGTGTAAACCTGTTACGAGAGGGGCTTGATATTCCTTCTGTTTCCTTGGTTGCAATCTTAGATGCCGACAAAGAAGGCTTTTTACGTTCAACAAGAGCCTTGACCCAAACAGCAGGAAGAGCAGCTAGAAATGTAAACGGGTTAGTTATTATGTATGCAGATAATATAACTAAGTCCATGGAAGAGACTATCTATGAAACAGCACGACGCAGGGAAAAGCAAATGGAATATAATAAAGCTCACAATATTACGCCACGAGCTATACAGGTCAAACACAATAGTTTGATTGACGAGATTGCAAGAGAAGAAGGCCGAATGGGAGCTGCTAATTCCTATGATGATCCCGTATTTATACCTAACCCTAATAGTCTTGGTAAGGGTAAAATAAGTGTAGGGCTTGGGCTAGATGCACAAAGAAAAGAAAAATCTGCCATAGTAGATGGTTATATAAAATCAGACCTAGCAGCAGTGTTACAAGACCCATTAATTCGCTCAATGTCAAGAGAACAAATAGAAAAGAAAGTAGAAGAGAGTAAAAAAGCTATGATAAAAGCAGCTGCAGATCTAGACTTTAGTGCAGC
>JARIAS010000059.1 GCA_029257745.1 Candidatus Cryptobacteroides sp.
TTTTTTAGAGCTATCAATTGATAAGAGCTTGCTACTCTTCTAATTTATATATTGTAGCGTTTTTATAAATATGTTTCGTTAGATACACAAAGCATATATATTTGCGTCAATCGCTTCGCTATTTAATCTTGCGTTATCAGTTTAAATTAAATACTTCGCCTATTTTGTTTCACTCATATGTTTATATCTATGGATTTGTTCATTGTGTTTATAGCTCCAATATATTATTTATGTTAAGTTACAGTTTCAAGTGTATGCAAATATCATAAATGAGAAAACTTCTCTAATATATTGTCACATATTGACTTATTAGAGAAGAGTATTATTTAACTTTAAACAGTAATTATTTTGCTAAAATATTTACTTTAACATTATAGAATGTCTTATATTATCGGAAAATTCCTGACCATGTAATTTACTTAAGATTGACAAGGCAAAATCAATTGCAAGACCTGCACCAGCACCTGTTATAATATTGTCAAAAACTTCAACATCTGCAGCTGTATACGTCATACCAGCATCTTGCATATTTTTTTCAAATCCCTTATAACATGTAGCCTTAATTCCTTTAACATCATCAATCTTACTAAGAACCAATGATGGTGCGGCACATATGGCAGCTATCGGAGCTTTTGCTTTATTATGTTTGGATAGAATAGAGATTAATTCCTCTTTCTTTGATAAATATTCTGCTCCAGGTAGTCCACCAGGACAAAGAAGCACTAAATTAGATTTATCCTCTATCTTGTCATATTCAGCAAGAAAATCATCGAAATGCTTATCCACCTTAATTTGTACATTATGAGAGCTAGTAACAAAATCAGTATTATCTATTGAAACAGTATAAGCCTCAAGTTTGGCACGTCTAAATATATCCAATGGTGCAAGAGCTTCTACTTGTTCAAAACCCTCTGCTAAGAAAATATAAACCATAATAACTATTAATAAAAATTTCACTTATTCAAAGTTACTTTATATATAATAAATTCAATAAATTTTTATAAAAATTTACAGGATAGGCTAAAAAATATCTCTTTATTAAAGAAAAACTTAATTAAGTACTTGATTTAAGAATAAATATTATTATATTTGCAATCCAGAATTGAGGTATGGTGTAATGGTAGCACTACAGATTTTGGTTCTGCCAGTCAAGGTTCGAATCCTTGTACCTCAACAAAAGGACATTTCTAGTAGAAGTGTCCTTTTTCTTTGTTATATATCCTGCATACTCTTTTATCTTTAACAGATATTATAGAATTCTTGGTTTTAATAATATATCTTATTAAGATAATTATCAAACACCTGAAGATCAGATAAATACTGCTAAAATATTACTCCTTTATCATATTAGGACTTATAGTGTATGATATATAATTATATCATTTAAAGCTAAGTAGCTGTTCCCTATAATATTCATACTGCTTCTGCCTTAATTCAATTTCTCTTGGAAGCCCCTCGCTAATTGAGTTTGCTAAAGTATTAAATTTATCTAATATCTTTACTATTCGCTCTTGCTCCTCTATCGGTGGTATCGGTATAGTAAAAGCATTAAGCATAGGCATAGTTATATATGGGACAGAACCTTTTCGTGAATTTTTATAAATATATGCTTTTAACATATACTTTAAATAATGAAATAAATACATAACTATTATATTTTCATTATTAAAATGTCCTAATATATAGGTCCGTTGATAAGCATTAAATTTCCCTTTATAGTAATTTATATGTCCAACTTGACTTCCATTACCTGAAATTAAAATGGCTTCTATATCAAAAGCATAGATATTTATTTTATAAGGTTTCTCGTTACATGTAAAAAATGGATATTTTCCATTATTTTCCATTGAATTTGCATTTAGATTGCCAGTTGTTACCAGTCCACATATTTCGCCAAGAGTTTTCCACTCATACTTAATTCCCCTTGCCTCAAAATCACTAGGACTTAATAACTTATCCCTATAATAAGCATATTGTTTCTCCCTTGCGGTAAGCTCTGCGTTAAGCTCTGCGTTAAGTTCTGTAAAAGCATCTAAAATCTCAACTATCCTCTCCTGCACATGAAGTGGAGGGATTGGGATTATTATTTTTGCTAAATCGTTGGCAGACAAATCTATAACCTTTGTTCCTTTCACATATTTTTGCTTCAATTTTGAGAAAGTTTGGCTTTGCGTAAAATAAACAATGTATTTACTTAATATACTAGCTTTGGGTTTTATAATAGAAGCATGTCCTCCTGTAACAGCTTGTTCTTTCCCTAAATATACTAAAGCCTTGCCCACATCTTCTACATTTTCACTCGTATTTGTTATTATAATATCACCATATTCTACCTTCTTTAGAGACTTTGCAGTTTCTTGTGAAACAAAAGAAATCGTATCAACTGTTGAACTACCATAATATGTATATATCTGACCATAATGTATAGCAGGTACACCTGCTTGTGTAAAATCTGATTTAGGTAGTCCATTGCCACGAATAATATCTGCAAGCTCCCCTAAAGGCTTCCACTCGACCTTTTCACCATCTAATAACTTTTCTAAAAACTTATCCATAGTAGTTATTTTCTTTTTTAGCTTTCAGATTCTTTAAGCATTCTATCAAAATCACTTTCAAATAATCTGTCTTGTATAATTCTGTATTTTTCAAACT